>DAINOB010000044.1:1573-12334 GCA_036735585.1 Cytophagales bacterium
AAGGAATGGAGAATTGGTTTGTAATGATTAATGTGCCAACCAATGAAGGGCAAAATTGGGATCAGTTGATCAGTCAAGCCAAGGCTGCAATCCTAGATAAGCTCTCCCGAATGCTGAAAAAAGACATTTCGGCTTTGATTCTAAACGAAAGCATTTTAGACCCAACTACTATAGAACTTAGAACCTCTTCTGTGGGAGGGTCATTGTATGGCAATAGCAGCAACAATCGATATGCAGCCTTCCTGAGACATGCTAATTTCAGCTCAAGAATAAAAAATCTATATTTTGTGGGAGGAAGTGTGCATCCAGGAGGTGGTATTCCATTGGCGCTGAGCAGTGCAGCCATTGTTGGAGATATGGTTGCATCTGTTCGTTGAATGGATTTCTATCTTTTTATCAAATGGAATCCTACATTTGATGTATTAGTGTAACATGAAACCTTTAAGATTTGCCATCATAGGTGCTGCAGGCTATGTAGCACCCAGACATATGCACGCTATCAAAACCTTGGGGCACACCTTGGTAGCAGCGTATGATCCGTATGATGGTGTAGGAATCTTAGACTCCTATTTCCCAGAAGCTGATTTTTTTACGGAGTTCGAAAGGTTTGATCGTCATCTGGAAAAATTAAAGCGCTCGGATGCAGGCATTGATTATTTGGTAGTTTGTTCACCCAATTATTTACATGATGCACATATTCGATTTGGCCTAAGATTGGGTGCTCATGTGATTTGTGAAAAACCCGTAGTCCTTAATCCCTGGAATGTAGAAGCATTGATAGCTATGGAATCAGCAAGCCCGGGTAAGGTAAATACCATTTTGCAGTTGCGGCATTTCCCAACGCTTATTGCGCTAAGAGATGAAATACTCGGCAACAAAACGGAGGACCCCTTAGAAGTGGAATTGACCTATATCACGGCCAGAGGTAATTGGTATTACAGTTCATGGAAGGGCGATATTTCGAAAAGTGGAGGCATTGCAACCAATATTGGAATACATTTCTTTGATCTGCTCTTATGGATATTTGGACCTGTTGTTACACTGGAGGTGCATCAAAAAAGTCACGACAGAGCCTCGGGGTTTTTAAAGCTAAAGCATGCCAATGTCAAGTGGTTTTTAAGTATAGACCCTAACACCTTACCTGATAAAGTGGTAGAACAGAAAGGAAGAACCTACAGGGTATTGAACATCAATGGAAAGAGTATCGAATTTAGTGAAGGCTTCCAAGAACTTCATACGCACAGCTATGCTGAAATTCTTGCCGGAAAAGGTTTTGGACTTACAGAAGCCTTGCCCTCCATTTCTTTGGCACATCGTATTAGAATCGCTGAAACTACCATTCAAGGAAACCATGTTCACTCATTAGCATTATTGCCTCAATCGCCCCACCCATTTTTGTTTGAGAAAAACTAACATTAGAAAAAACATCAATTCATAAGAAGCCAATGACTCAAAGAAAGCCCATAGTGATCGTAGGAGCTGGTGGCCTTGGACGAGAAATACGATTTCTCATCAAAGAAATAGACAAGGCTACCCTGTCTTGGAATTTCCTTGGCTTTTATGATGATCATGTGCCGAAAAACACTTTTGTAAATCATTCTCCTGTTTTGGGTACCCTTGAGGATTTGAATACTAGTAAAGAACCCGTGGCTGTGGTGATTGCTGTGGGGCATTCTATCTTACGTAAGCAAATGAGAGACAGACTCAGCAACGATCTGTTGTATTATCCAGTTTTGGTGCATCCCACAGCCTACATAGGCGAAACGGAGTTTGTAGAACTAGGCGAAGGATGTATGATAACTGCAGGGGTGATTATGACCACGAATATTAAAGTTGGAAAACACGTTTTGTTGAATAATGCCGTTCATATAGGTCATGACACTGTTTTAGAAGATTATGTATCGATTATGCCGGGAGCCAATCTAAGCGGTCATGTGCATGTCGAAGAAGCAGCATTTATAGGGACAGGAGCTAATTTAATTAATGCCGTACGCGTAGGAAAAGAGACCATTATTGGCGCAGGGGCAGCAGTAGTGGATAGTATTCCTTCTTTTTGCACTGCTGTAGGCGTACCTGCAAAACCATTAGAGAAGTAATACCATGTTCAAAGAGTTTAAACCTGCCATCGTATTCTTAGTTAAGTTTTTTGCTATTTATCTGACGGGGACTGTAGCCTATGGTATTTACATACGGGCATCTCAGCCCTACCCTGATGCCATAACTCAATGGGTCACCCATCAAATGGTATACATTTTAGAAATGAAATACGGACCCATTCAGCAAACCATAATTACAGGCACTACAGATCAGCTCATGGATACCGATGCTCAGTGGAAAGGAGTAGGTGCAGCTATTGCTCTAGCTACAGAAAAGGGTATTTCTATGGTGAGTGTATTTGAAGGTTGTAATGGATTTGTGATCGTAGTCTTGTTTCTAGCTTTTCTGATAGCTTTTGGTGGGCCTGGCAGGAAACTGGCCTGGTTTATCCCTTTGGGCATAATTGCCATTCATGTAGCCAATCTCTTCCGTTTGGTTCTTTTGGGTGCCATTTCCATTGACTTTCCTCAATACCTTTTTTTTACACACAAGTATTTGTTTACCGCTATCATTTATGGAGCTGTATTCTTGCTTTGGTATTTTTGGGTTATACAAGTGGGCAAATCAAGAGGGCGTAAAGAAGCATTGCCTTTGAAGGTTTAGCGACCGTGAGGATGGAAAACACAGACAGTCAATTTAGAACGACCCTGAACAGTGTGATACCTAGTTCACCCTTACGTTGGTTAATGTTTTTTTTCGGGGTATCAGGTCTTGTTGTAGTCTATTTACTGCAGGATTTCAGTTATGCAGATGCCATAGTAGGGCCATTAGAAAATCGATGGACCGCCTTTGTTTGGAATAAGATTTTTCGATTTATGTTCAATGATGTTTTCACACTTTGTGTCATTTTCAGCTTGTTCTTTGAAAGAAAATATATGCTCTTTGCTATTTATGTTCAGCTGTTTGGTCTGCTTGTCTTATTGCCCGTTTATCTTGGTATCAAGTTTTATTGGGGCGATACCTACCGAAATCTGGACGCCAACTTGCATCGTGTGGTTATGAATCCAGTATTATTGATGTTGTTAATTCCGGCATTTTTTATTCAAAAACAATCTAAATCATCGCGATGAAATGCAGGTTCACGAAAGTGCGTATATAGATGCTACGGCTCAAATTGGAGAAGGGACTCATATCTGGCATTTTTGCCATGTGATGAAGGGAAGTGTAATTGGTTCCAACTGTGTCCTTGGTCAAAATGTAATGGTTGCACCTGAGGTTGTGATTGGCAATGGAGTTAAGATTCAAAATAATGTGAGCCTTTACACCGGAGTGATATGTGAGGATGAGGTATTTATTGGCCCTTCTGCTGTTTTTACCAATGTAATCAATCCAAGAAGTGCTGTAAACAGAAAACAGGAATACAAGAAAACAATTTTGAGAAAAGGGGCTACCATAGGTGCTAATGCCACAGTAGTGTGTGGCGTTACTTTGGGTCAATATGCCTTTGTAGGTGCGGGTGCGGTTGTCACCCGCGATGTCCCTGATTATGCATTGGTTGTAGGAGCTCCGGCCAAGCAAATTGGTTGGATGAGTCAGCGGGGCCAAAAGCTGATTTTTGATTTCTCAGGCAAAGCTGTTTGCCCTGAAAGCAAGGAAATATATACGTTGGAGCATGGAGTAGTAAGCAAACTAGAGTCATGAAGCCTATTCAAATGGTGGATCTTAATGCTCAGCATCAGTCGTTAAGACAAGAGCTGGATGCCGCTATTGGCAAGGTGATCGACCATGGACAATTCATTCAAGGTCCTGAAGTAAAGGAATTCGAATGGTCATTGGCTAGGTGGTGGGGAACACCCAATGTTATCAGTTGCGCCAATGGCACTGATGCTTTGTATCTAGCCATCCTGGCATTAAATCTTCCAGAAGGGGCTGAGGTCATTTTGCCTTCTTTCAATTATGTTTCTGCCGCAGAGGTGCTTATTCAAGCCGGATTGAATCCTGTTTTTGCGGAGGTTAATCCTCATACGTTTAATTTAGATCCCGAGTCTGTAGCTGTATGCATTGGGCCTAAAACCAAAGCCATCATTGTTGTTCATTTATTTGGGCAGTGTGTGCCCATGGAGGAAATTATGGACTTGGCAATTGCTCATAGCCTTTTTGTTATTGAAGACAACGCCCAGTCTTTAGGTGCTGAGATTATCCAGGGAAAGTATAAAGGCCGAAAAGCGGGAACCATAGGTCATATAGGCACCACATCTTTTTTCCCTACAAAAATTTTGGCTTGCATGGGAGATGGTGGCGCAGTTTGCACTACAGATACGCAACTTGCAATCCACATACGCATGCTTGCAAATCATGGCCAGCTAAAGCGTTATTATTACGATAAAGCAGGAATCAATTCTCGTCTTGATACCATTCAGGCAGCAGTGTTATTGGTGAAGCTGGCACATTTGGATTCTTTTATCAAAGAAAGACAGTCAACTGCAGCCATTTATCAGGAGTATTTATCTGATCAAAATGATTTAGTGCTTCCACATGTCGAGCCATTCAGCACCCACGTATTTCATCAGTATACGCTTAGGGTTTTCAATAATAAAAGAGATGTCCTAAGGCAGTATTTGCATGATCATCAAGTGCCGAGTATGGTGTATTATCCTATGGCGCTGCACCAACAAAAGGCGTATATGGAGGTAGAATCAATTACTACACTTGCCATTTCAGAACAGCTTACAAAAGAGGTACTTTCATTGCCCATGCATACTGAAATATCTGAGGAGGAGATTTATTATATCGCTTCGAAAGTGAAGCAATTCTTTATGTCAAATCCTTAACATAAAATACCACAAAGGACAAGGATAAGGACCAAAAAATTGCGCTGATTAGCATGTAGACAAAAATCTTCCAGCGATTCTCCCCAAATGAAACTGCCAATACAGTACCACCTATAGGAGTAAGCAGTATAGGGGTAAGCAAGGCCACTCCAGGCATTCCATATTTTCTCCAAACTCTTACCAATGTTCTTTTTTTCCTTGTAAAGGTTGGGGTGTCTTTTTTGGTAATTTTATTGAAATAATACTTTTTTACCCGCTCTCCGAAGAAGGTAAAAAGAATAACACTTGTCATCATACCCCCTACCGTAAGGGTTACTGTTGAGGCATAGTTGACCCCTGCCAACACACCCGTAGCAGGACCTAAAATGAATTTGAACATACTAAATAGAAATACCGAAAGGTATTTGACCAGCTCTGTTAACATGTAAAGAATGAAATCCGCACGATTATTTTTCTCCGAAACTAAGATCCCCTGCATCACCCAAGCCCGGAACTATATAATGACGGCTATCTAAACCATCATCAATGTCAGCGAGCCAAAAAGAGGCATGAGGAAACTTTGACTGTACAAAACTAATGCCTTGATGCGTAGCAATAAGCGCGCAGACAAAAATCTTTTTCGGTCTTTCATTTTTGGTTAGATGATTAAGCACCGTTACCAGTGATTGACCCGTAGCCAACATGGGATCAATTAGGATCAGAGTTTTATCATCCAGTGGTGGATTCACCAAATAGTGCATATCTATTTTCGGCAATTCGCCCTCTGTTTCTTTTGCCCTATACGCTCCTGCAAAGCACACTTCTGCATTTGGAAATACCTCTAAAAAACCATTCCAGAAAGGAATGCCAGCACGCAACACAGTGCCAAGAACAAGCTGAGAACTCAATCGCATACATAGCTTGGTCCCAAGAGGGGTTTGCGCCTCTACCGCTTCATACTCCAGAAAAGAAGAAAGTTGCCATGCCATCATAGTACCGATTCTTTCCAGATTTCTTCTGAATTTCTCTCGGTCTTTTTGAACACCAACATCTCGTATCTCAAAAAGAAAATGTTGGATCAATGGAAACTCATGAGACAAAATCCTCACTTTTTCAGGGTTAAAGGATTCCAAATAATTTTTTTCTGTAGACATAATAGGGTTCTTCAAAAGCGCCAAACTCCTTATAAAATCGACCTGTTCCCGCCAAATTTCCTCCCTCAAAGTCGAAAACCATGGAGGATTTTGCATGCATTTTCATAATTGACCAAAAAATTCCGGCCATTGCATTTTCTTTTCTCCCTTGTTCCGAACTCGATCCAAATAGGTAAGTAATGCGTGATCTGTTTTTTAGAAAAATACCAGCTGCCAAATATTGGCCTTCATGATTCGTGCATTGAATTACTTTTACTTTCCCGAGCCATAACCCTTCTTCCACTACTTTTTCAAGAAGTCGTAGTGAATAAGCGCTAGGCTTCCAGTTTCGATTGTCTTTTTCAAGTTGTAACTGTTCAAGTAATGGTTTAAGTGTATTATTTTCTTCTATCGGAAACCCCTTCTCTTCAAATCTTTTAACATTTCTTCGCCTGTTTTCACTCATTTGGTGAAAAAGCTCATTTGATTCAGTCCGCAAAGGAAGAATTAAGTTTGTAGCCTGAGTAGGGTTGAGGCTAGGGCAATGAATATTCAATTGTATTTGATAGGAGAAATATGTTTTATCTATCCATTCACAAACCTTTGTGGTAGAAAATCCTGCTGGGATATTCACGGGCAAACATTGGGTCCAATAAGGCTGCTGTAGTCTTTGTGTCCACGATCCTGCTTTGTGAAAGCATAAAGGCATCATTGGGATGCGTGTTTCTTTACTAGCAAGAATCCTCCAGTTGGGGCAGACAATATCTAAATACCAGGATTGCCAATATTCCCTTTCAGAAAATGAATCGTCCCATATTGCCTTCAGCTCCTTTGTAGGCCTCAATACTTCTAAACTATCCAAGATCTTTGACCTCTTTGGGTTTAATTGATTTTTGAGTCTCACGAAGCTGTGCTTCACACCAACTTGTAAGTTCTTCTGCCTCTTTAAGTAAAATACTTAATTCCGCTACTTTAACCTGATCACTTTCTATGGCAGCAAGAAGGCTTTCTAACTTTGCCATTGCTTGTTCAAATGTCAATTGCTCATTCATTTTTTTCTACGGTCACCTGAATGCTCATTTTATCGAATACAATCTCCAAGGAATCTTTGGGATTGATAATTTCTGGACGGTCTATCGTTAGTCCATCACGCTTCACCAATGCATAGCCCTTTGCCAATACCTTTTCTGGGGAATAACTAGATATTAAACGTCTTATAGACAATAGTTTATGCTCATAGTTTGACAGTTTTAGTTTAGTTTCAGATTGTATATTTTCCCAAAGCCGTTGCATGCGCCATTCGTAGTCAAAGTTTCGTTGAAGAATTTCTGCAGCTACTTTGGTAGGAGTTTTTAAATGTCTGGCCATCATGTCAGTGATACTCATATTTCTGTCATGTCCAATTCCAGTAAATATGGGTAAGGGAAATAGAGCTACACGCTCTGCTAACGAATAATCATCAAAAGCTTTTAGATCCGTAATCGATCCGCCACCACGGACAATCACCACCAAATCAAACAAATGCTTTTCTTTTTCTATAGCTTCTAATTGCTTGCACATTGAGTTTGCCGCTTGGTCACCTTGTACAGTACTGTGAAAGATTGTCACAGAAAATCTGTAGCCATATTCATTCAAAGTTAATTCCTGCAAAAAATCCCGCTCCCCATCAGAACCTTGAGCGGTGATCAAAGCTATATTCTTGAAAACCAGAGGCAAACTACTTTGATTGTTTGGAGTAAAATATTGCTCATCGATAAGTCGTATTTTTGTTGGATGTGCTTCGAGCAATTTTTTGAGTGTACGATCTTTTTCCAGCTCCAAGGCCCCAATTGCAAAGCTTGTATCAATACTCAAGACCTCTGCATTCAGGCCATAGCGGGCATGGTAGCGAATCCTTACCTCACAGATCAGTTCTAGACCATCTTGAAAAGGGGTTCCTGTTAACTTTTCAAATCGCTCGATGTACACATAGCTGTTGGCCCAAAAAACAGCCCTCATTTCCGCAGTAATACCTTGAGGTGTTTTTTCCACAAATTTTAAAAAACACCAGCGTTTTTGAACTTGCTTTTTCACATCCGCCACCTCTGCTTTTATCCAAAAATGACTGTCTCCCAGATGCGTGTCTATGGCATCGGAGATGTGTTCGTTAAGTTCAGATAGGCGTATGGGATTTAAATTCATAACTTACTAGATGGACATGCAAACTGAATAAAGCGTTCAAAAATGGTTGACCATCCTTTCCAAGGTCCGTATTCGCTGAGGCTTTCATTATGCATCAACAATGTAAAAGTAGTGTCAAGTTTTTGAGCATGAGTAAAACAAACTTTTAATCTGTCCAAAGCGTCACTTGGTGTTAATTTCATGTAGCGAAGAAGGGTAGTATCCATGGCTGCAAAGGGAACAAGCAGCAAGGAGGTGGTCTCCTCTTTAGTAAAATCATAGAAGTAAAAACTTCTTCCGGTGCCTGCTCTAAAGCCTATAGCGTCATAAAATCCTAGGCTAAAATCTTTCATGATTCCTGCTGCTAATAAAGCGGAGGGGGTTTCTGGTACGTGATAGCGAAGGTAGTGCTGCCTGCTATTTACAACAGGAGTTTGTAGAAGTGCTTCTATGCGAGTTTTCTCTTCGATAAGCTTTTGTAAGTTGCCTTGAGTGGCCAATGAAGGGTGCAAGCCTATAAGGGCTCCAGATTTTTTAAGTTTACTTATTAGCTCCCTCAATGCAGGATGCTGATAGCCAATGTTGTAATCTTTGCCTTTCGGATCACCAACCAAGAAAAAAAAGTGAATAGTATTTCTACAAGCCTTTGCCCAAAGTAAGAGTTGATCGTAGGTGTCAAAGGGGTCTTTGGCTTTGCCGAGGCCTATTTTAATTTTTTGAAGTACACCAGAGAAATCAAATGTTACAAAGGAGCCGATAAGGGATTTGCTGTTTTTTATCCATCCGCGATGCCGAAAAGCATAGGCATTGTCAATATCTACGGTTAATAAAAGAGGGTCTCGTTCCTTCAATTTAAGGTTTAAATCAGGAAATGCATGTCGTAATTGCTTTTCAAAAGCCTTCAACCAAAAATCTACCACTGGAATTTCAAGCAAGCCTTTTTCATACAAAATGGATTGATTAGAACTGAATCTGCCATAGGGGTCACTACTTTGAGCGCCATATTCTTCTAATCGGGATAGCATTATAAAAATGGCTGCAGGTAAGTCGTAGTTAATTTCGTACGATTGGTTTTTAACGGCTTCCAGAGCCATTTCTATAAGTTCGGTGCCTATATTGGGAACGAAAAATGTTTTTTCGCACCACTCCTTGCTTGCTGGAAGATGTACTTCAGCGTTTAGGAATTCAATACTATAGTGAAAGGGATTTGTTTCATGTTGACTTTCAATTAACCTAAAATCTATTCCCTCAAACTGCTCAAAGATAAATTCAAACGCATACAGAACTCTTGACGTGAGTTTCGGGCAATGAATGATAAGCGCTTGCATGAGTCACGAAGTTAAACCAAAGCAGGATATTCTGCATGCTGCTTTTGATTTTCCCTTATCTTGGCCTGTAATGAATTTGCTAGTTCTAAGAGTCTTGTTTGTCGTAGGAATTGCTGTCCTAACTACTACCGTTTTATACGCTCAAAGTGTCCATGTACCCCTAAATCAGGAGTATTATCATTTGATGGATCGATATGAAATCAAACTAGGCAAAATTCCCCATCGATTGCACAGCGCAGTAAAGCCGGTTTTCAGAAGCACATGGGCCACTTTGATCGATAGCGCAAATGAACTTCCCGATTTGAATAACAAGGACCGTTTTAATTTGGATTACTTAGAAGATGACAACTTCGACTATTTGTCTTCCTCTGAAAGTATGGGAAATTCAAAATCTCCCTTTCTCCGTCATTTTTATCACAAGAAAAATAGCTTGTTTTTCACCGATACCACAGGGATAGTTTTGCTGGTTAATCCAGTTTTCCAGTTTGCTTATGGCCTGGAAGACCAAACCATCAATCCTGCTTTTGGAGATCAAATCAGTGTTAATACTCGTGGTGCAGAACTGAGAGGGATGCTGGCTGACAAACTCGGATTTTATACTTTTGTAAGTGAAAATCAAGTGTTTATGCCCGCCTATGTCGACCAATACAGGAGCAATTTTGGAGGATTGCCTGGAGAAGGTTTTATCAAATCCTTTAAGCGAACAGGATACGATTTTATAAGCGCCAGAGGCTATATTTCCTTTGATCCAATGTCTTATGTGAACATTCAAGTAGGCCATGATAAGCTATTCATTGGCAATGGTTATCGATCACTAATTCTTTCTGATTTCTCAGAGAATCAATTTTTTGCAAGGGCGAATGCTACGTTTTGGAAATTTAACTATGTAATTCATTTTTCAGAATTGGTCGCCTCCAGAAGGCTTATAGGGCCTCGTTTGCCCAAAAAATATTTGGGAATGCATCATTTGAGCATGAACATTGGCAAACGACTAAACGTAAGTTTTTTTGAGTCTATCGTGTTTGGAGGTACTGATACTTTAGGGAGAACCACTTTCGAAGCAAAATACCTAAATCCTGTTATTTTTTATCGATTCGTAGAGCAACAAAGCGGTAGTGCTGACAATGCCTTATTGGGTGTTCATGTCAAATACAACATGGCGCACTCCCTGTCCTTATATGGAGCTTTTGTTTTGGATGAATTTAAACTTAAGGAATTCAGAAACCGAACAGGATGGTGGGCAAATAAGCAATCCTTTCAGCTGGGTTTTAAGTACATAGATGCATTCAAAAT
>DAINOB010000045.1:0-12083 GCA_036735585.1 Cytophagales bacterium
GTCTTAGGGGCTTGCGAAGCCAAGGCAGCAAAGGCACTTCAAATCCTTTTTTCGGCCGGTGATAAAGCGCCTCTGGAAGAAAATCTTTAAAGGCATCCTTCAATATTTTCTTGCCTGCATGGGCATCTACCTTCCATGCGGCAGGCAGCGATTGGACATATTCAATCAACCGGTGATCGAGAAATGGAGATCTCACCTCGAGTCCATGCGCCATACTCATGCGATCTACCTTGTACAGCATATCACCCGGCAATACCAAATGCATATCGGCTTGTAGCACATCATTGATGTCTTTCATTCCTGAAATTCCACTATAGCTTTCGAAATGCTTGCTGGGAGTGCGTTCATCCATAAGTTCAGATTGAAACTGGGGCAAAAGCAGACCTGCCGCTTCAGATTCTGTACTGATAGAAGCCCAAAAAAGATACCGCTCAGATACCGATTGCTGCATTCCTTTACCAAACCTCACCCATCTTCTGATTTTATTTGAAAGCGGATTGGCCCTATGTTGCGGCAAAACATTAAGCAAAGGCCATATCCATTGGAGGGCTCGCTCTGCAATTCCCGGGGCTAACGATCGATAGAAGGCCCTGTGTTTTACATAGCCACCAAAATATTCGTCTGCCCCATCGCCCGAAAGTGCCACCGTGACATGAGGACGTACCTTCTTGGCAAGCATATACACCGCAAGGGCCGATGAATCTGCAAAAGGCTCATCCAGAGCGTCTAACATGGGAATAACGTGGTCCAACATCTCTTTTCCACTTATAGAAAAAACAGTGTGATCCGATTTGAAGTGATTGGCCACCAGCTGCGCGTACTTGGTTTCATCAAAATAAGGATAATCGCTGAAGCCAAGGGAGAAGGTTTTTAATCCTTGAACCTCCCGAGCTGCCAGGCCTGAAACAATGGAAGAATCAATGCCTCCGCTTAGAAAACTGCCCAAAGGCACATCTGAAACCAACCTGAGCTTCACCGCCTCTTCTACAAGAGACCGCAAATTTTCAGTTGCTGCTTCATAAGTTAAGTTTTGATCCTTCCTGTGATCAGGTTTGTACCACTTCACCTTTTCTACAGATTTCTTTTTTACCCTTAGTAAATGTCCTGCACTAAGTTTTTGAACATTCTCAAAAATAGTATTTGGCTCAGGCTGGTAATTAAACACCAGGTAATTCACCAGATTTCCAGCACTCCACTTTCCTTTGATGCCGTAGGCGGTAATAGATGTTAATTCCGAGCCAAAAACAAACTTATCATCATCTACAAAGTACAAAAGAGGTTTAACACCAAAGCGATCCCTGACCAACAACATCGTAGCCTCTTCTGCATCGTAAAATGCAAAAGCAAAAAAACCTACCAGTTTTTGGATAAACCCCTCACCCTCATGAATCAAGCCTTGGAGCAGAACTTCGGTATCGCTGTGGGTTTTGAATTCGCATCCATACTGAGCGATTAAGTCCTCTCTTAAGCGTTGATAATTAAAAATCTCACCATTGTAGGATAGCGCCCACCTTCCAGAGGCATCTTGCATGGGTTGTCTTGCAGCAGCAGAAGTGTCCAAAATGGAAAGTCTTCTGTGGCCCATGCTTACATAATCACGGCTGTAATACCCAAACGAATCAGGACCTCGGTGCTCCAGCGTTTTGAGCGCCTTGTTTACATTGATTACATAAAAGTAACCCAGATCATTGAAGGCAAAAATTCCAGTAAAACCGCACATAATTGAGGGCTAAGGTACGCACTAAGCACTCGAAAACATATTTCATACAGCTGGAACTAGGATTATTGTTTCATTTCTAACTGAGTGCTTTAAGGCAAATACATTACAAGAACTAACTTCTGATTCCCGCGCTTACTTTTTCTGGCCAAATGGTATACAACCTTAGTTTAAGGGTTTTGATTAAAATAGTAAGGGCATGCTGCTAATCAGCGTGCCTTTTTTTATGTTTCGCTTATGATTGACATTTCAAACGCAGTATTAGACAATGCAGTATTGCATCATTTGGGAAACGCTGACGAGCAGCATAGTTTGGTTTTATCCTCCCAAGCACTGGATCTATCAGTTCCTGACTTGTATCCCACCTTGCTTAGATTCTTTTTAGGCTCTTTTCGAGAGCCAGATTATTTTCAATTTAGCTTTAGCAATGGCTCCCCAAAGCTCAATCCTGTGTATCAAATGGTGCAGGACTTATTTAAACATCCTGATAGCCTGGTGCTTCGGTCCGTGGAGTTGGCAGGATTGCTTCGCGAAAAATCTACCCATCCACAAATCAAGGCGGGAGATTTTTATGTGAGCTTTTTCAAGAAAGTACCCCTTGAAGGGCAGGAATACCGAGCCATTGGTTTGTACAAATCCGAAAACAAGCAGCCCTTTTTATTCACCGAAACGAGTGAATCGGCTATAAATCTGGAATTGAAAATTGGCACTTTGCCCGAAAAACTAGACAAGGGCTGCCTGATCTTGGAAACAGAGGCAGAAGAAGGATATAAAATTTTGACTGTAGATCGGGCAAACAAAGGGCAGGATGCGCAATACTGGTTGGATGATTTTCTACATCTGAGTCCCCGAACTGAGGCATTTCGCCAAACTCGAGATTTTCTTGACCTCACTCGGCATTTTGTGACGGAGCAATTGGCCAGTGAATTCCAAATCAATAGGGCAGATCAGGCAGATTTGCTCAACAAATCGATTGGATACTTTAAGGACAGAGAGGTTTTTGATAAAGAAGACTTTGCCCAAACGGTGCTTCACCAGCCTGAAGTAGTAGATTCATTCCACCGTTTTACTTCTCAATATGCCACAGAAAATCAGATGGAAATTAGAGATGAATTTGAAATTTCGGAGCATGCAGTGAAAAAGCAGCAGCGTGTGTACAAGAGTGTTCTCAAATTGGACAAAAACTTTCACATCTATGTGCATGGAAACCGGGAATTGATTGAGCGCGGCTTTGATCAAGGCAAAGGACTTCACTACTATAAGGTGTACTTTGAGTCAGAGAGTTGAGGGAGATCATGTGGGTATTTTTACGTCTCTTGGCTATATTTATGGGTTTTCTAAGAATAGGAGGGTTTGACTATCTCATTCGCTAGCTAAACTTGAAAGACTTGTATTTAATATGAAACTAGACACATCCTATGTAGAACGGTGCATCCATACGCTGGAAAAAGCTTATGGATTACTTTTAGAAGCTGATCAAAAAGAAATTGATTTTGATATGTATCGTTCTGCCTGCGTAAAGGAATTTGAAATTATACTAGAACAATGCGGAAAACTACTCAGAAAAGCCCTCAAACCATATTTTCATACCTCAAAAGCAGTAGATCAGCTATACTTCAGAGAGGTTTTTAGAAATGCTGTTAATAAAGGCATTATTGACCATGATTTAGGTGAGCGTTTTTTAATCTATAGAGATAATCGAAACAATACCGCGCATGATTATGGGGTAAACTTTGCAAATGACACTCTGAAACTTTTGCCAGATTTTATTTCCGATTCAAAAAAAGTCTTAGAAGCTCTCTCAAAACTCAACCATGATTCTTCGAGATAAAGACAAAGAGGCACTCATTAAAATTTTCTCTTCTGTACAGCTCCCCATAGAAGTATGGGCTTATGGAAGCCGTGTAACGGGTGAAGCCCATGACGGCAGTGATCTTGACCTTGTCATTCGTAGTCATTCTCTTGAAGCACTTCCGGCTGAGCTTATGATTGACTTGAAAAAAAGCATTTACAAGAGTACCATACCCATTTTGGTGGATGTGTTTGATTGGGCACGATTACCCGAAAGCTTCCATAAAAATATTGAAGCCCATCACGAGGTATTGTATTCTAGCCTCGATAGTTAAACCTAATCATTATTCTTGCTGATTTTCTTAGGGGCTTACCAAGTTCAAACTCACATTGAAGTACAGTGGATTGCCTATGGCATTTTCTATTACAAAGGGCTTGTTGTCAAAAAGACTTCGGAAGGCATCTTTTTCATCCATATTGAACAACCAGTTGTATCGATAACCTGCCTGCACACTGAGCCAAACAAAATTGTATAGCGAAACTTCATAGGTAAACCGTATTCTCAGCTCTGAGCGCTTCAGTTCGGGTTCTACAAACCAAGGGTAGGGATCAAAATCATTTCCATTGGCTATACGGTAGGTTTGGCCCTCTAGTTCATAACCGAAAAAAAGCATATTTCTTGCATTTACCGTATAGCGAAGTGCTGCTCGGGCAGGAAAAAGGCACTCAGCTCCCCACTTTCGCTCAGGGTAGGTATAGTTAAGGTACATAATAGGTATATAATTCAGGGCTCCCGCTCGGTAGGTACGGCTTAATCCAAAGCCCACCATTTTTCTATCATTTGGTTTCCAGCCATAAATAAGAGCGCCTGAATAGCGGAGATAGACAGGAGATTGCCATTCTGTAAGGCTATAGTCACCATTCAGATCTGCACCAGCCTGTGCAATCATAAAGCGTTTTTGATTGAATGGCTTGAACACAGTAAGATTTAGACCTGTGTTTCTTAGGCCATTTCTGTTTAATGCTTGGTGCAAGGGGTGCCTTAGCTCACCGGATCGGTTAAAGCTGTAGCGCGTTTCGGCATAAGTTACTCCAATATTGATGAGAAGATTGGTCTTAGAGATTATGGGCGTATTGGCAGAAAGCCGCACTCCATGATTATAAGCCACCTCCGCATCAGAGCCTGCCAATAAGTTATTTTCAGAAGTAGATGTATTGATGCTGTATGGTCCTTGAGCGTCAAATCCAATAGAAATCAATTTAGCCGGACTTAATCCCAACACCTTACTGGTGCAAAACCGCTTTACTGTGCTTCCTTCTACTTCATCGAAATCAGCATACTGGCTAAAGTCTTCTTCCTCCTCTTCTTCTTCAGGCTCTGTTTGGCCCATCACCAAGCCAGAGCAAATCATAAACGATGCAATCAGTAACAAATACTTTCTAACGTCAGACATATCCATGGATTATTTCGCAAACATACAACTTGACCAAAAAAAATATCAATCGACAATAAAAAACCCCGAGCATGTAAGCCCGAGGTTCCTTGATTCAAATTGCTTTAACGCGTTTAGTTATTTCCTACGCTACCGGCATTTTTAGTAAAGGTCTCAGAAAACTGTGTACCTCGATCCTTATCCGGACTCATTTGATAAATCTGAGACAGATAACTCATGATATACATTTGCTCTTGAACCCTGTCATTCTTGCGCTCACCCTTCTTGAGGTAATACTGCACCAATTCGTCTGCACGCTTCATCATAAGATCTGAGATGGCATTGGCTTCTTCAAACATTTCCAAACGCATCATCACATTCACCATTCCAGGGATAGTGACATCATAGGGAATACCCTTATCAGGCATCACTGTAAGCGATCTGCGTATCACTTCCTTGGCTTTTTCGGGCTCACCTCTGTTGATGTAATTCTCTGCCAATTTCACAAACATGCTTCTGCTATTCATCACAAACTTCACATGTTCCTCATCGTAAAAAATATCTCCTCTATCGAGGTTTCTCCAAAACATGTTGTTCATCACATTGTCATACATGATTTCTGTGGCTACTCTTTCAGGATTGGCAGGGTCACCTTGCACGGGCAGCAAGCGGAATGTCATTCCCTCCATTTGCATGTATTGCTTCAATTCAAGTTTGGTTGTGGCCAATGAGGTGTTGTTGAAATAAATAGGTCTTTCCCAATTGGCTGAGGCAATCATGTCGAGAATCATCAGATCATTCTTAAAGATATTGTTGCCTTTGATGGCTATATCCATTCGTGTGGCTATTCGGCTGGTATCTTCTGCACGGATTACCCCTTTCTGCAATAACGATTCCTTATTGATGTTGAGGAAAAAATTCTTGGTGGGAAGTGTATTTGTGGTACCACCTCCCACAAGGGTTACTTGAATAGCTGGGTGATTTTCTTTGACCAATTTCATATATCTCCCCAATTCCAGTGCTTGCCCTCTTAGCTGTGGATTTTCTACGTATTGCATGTAGTCATTTTTTCCTTGAATGGTGTTTTCAGGAGCAAGTGATATAGGCAATGGCATGGATTCATAATGCTTATCCCGGAGCTGCTTGATGTACCAATCTGCGGTTAGGTAGCTCAAAACTACCACGCGTACATCAGTTCTAAATCCTTCTACATTTTGCACATACCACAATGGGAAAGTATCGTTGTCTCCGCCTGTAAAGAGGATGGCATTTTTTGCACAGCTGTTGAGCATGTTACGGGCCGAATCCACAGCAAAATACCTGTCCGATCTGTCGTGGTCATCATACCCCTCTGCAATCATTTGAACCGGAATGACCAGTGCAAGAACCACTGCTACTACAGCCCTAATCGTTTCAGGCTTGATAAGTTTTTTAAATAAGTCGAAAAGATAAAATACCCCCATGCCTATCCAGATGGAAAACACATAGAATGAACCCACCGAAGTGTAATCCCTTTCTCTGGGCTCATTGGGTGGCTGATTTAAGTACAAGATCACCGCGGCACCGGTAAAAAAGAAAAGCAAACCAACAACAGCAAAGTCTTTTTTATGCTTGGTATAATGGTAAACTGCACCCAGCAATCCTAGAATGAGCGGGAGCATAAAGTAGTTGTTTCGAGCCTTGTCAAACTTTAAAAGCTCAGGAATTTCTCTCTCGAAATCAAAGGGAGAAAGCCAACCAGCATCTTGCTTAATGCCCTCTCTACCTGCGAAATTCCACATAAAATACCTCCACCACATGTGGCCCAACTGATATTTCACCATAAATACTATCTGATCGGTGAGCGTAGGCTTTTTGCCTTTTGGCATTCCTGTCCATCGATAATAGGCTTCTATACGATCAGGTCTGGTGTCGTACATTCTGGGTAGCAAACTCATGTGTTTGGGGTCATACTCCGTTTTGATACGGTAGTCATAGACCACATATTTTTCCTCTGCCTTTCTGTACAAAGGCGTAGTTCGCTCCTGCTTAATGGGCTGAGATAGAAAAGTAGGACCATTTAGAAGAGGACGATCGCCATATTGTTCACGCTTCAGATAAGAAACGAACGTAATGATGTTTTCAGGATCATTTTCGTCAATGGGTGGATTGAAATTGCTTCGAACAAGTACCAAACCGTAACAGGCATAGCCTATGATGATGAAGGTAAATGAAAGCAAAGCAGTGTTCAGAATCACATTTCCTTTTTTGATAGAATACCGAATGCTGTAAATCAAGCCTCCAATAAAAAGTAAAGAGAAAAAGATAATTCCCGATCCAAAAGGCAGACCCAAACTATTGACAAAGAAAATTTCAACTTTTCCTGCCAAGGTTGGCAGCCCTGGAATAATACCTGAAAGCACAAAGAGCAGGATCCCCGCACTGATGGCAAGAGTAGCAACAATACCTTTTGCATTGGGCTTATACTTTTTGAAATAATAGACCAACCCTATGGCTGGGATGGCAAGCAAATTAAGTAAGTGAACCCCAATGGATAACCCCACCGTGTAGGCAATCAAAATGATCCATTTGTTTGCTGTGCTTTCATCCTCTACGCGCTCCCACTTCAGGATGGCCCAAAACACAAATGCAGTAAAAAATGAAGACATGGCATATACTTCCGTTTCTGCCGCAGAAAACCAAGCACTATCAGAAAAAGTGTATGCCAACGCCCCTACAGTGCCTGCTCCCAAAGTGAGAATGGTGTCAGAAAGACTAAATTCTGACATACGCTTTCTAATCGACTTTAAAAGCAACAAGGTAATTGCCCAAAATAAAAAGAGAGAGGCAAATGCGCTGGATACTACGGACACCATGTTCACCCAAAAGGCCACCCTTGTGACGTCAGCAGCTAGCAATGAAAAAATTCTACCGATAAGGAGGAAAAATGGCGCTCCAGGAGGATGGGGAACCATCAATTTGTAAGAAACTGCAATAAACTCTCCGCAGTCCCAAAAACTGGCAGTGGGTTCCACAGTGAGGGTGTATACTACCAGTGCTATTGCAAAAACAATCCAACCCGTAAGGTTATTCAGAAGCTTAAAATTCATAACTGCTTTTAAAAATTTGGGCTAAAATAATACATCCCCATCATTTGGCCCTAGAATAATTTGCAAGGTTCAAATCGCAACCTAATTCCGCCTTTCGCTGTTTTATAAGCAAAATATGGCTTCCCCTACACTTGTTTGGCTCAAAAGAGATCTTCGCTTGCACGATCATGCAGCTCTGGCGCATGCCGCCTTGTCAGGAAAGCCCATCCTCTTGATATATGACTTTGAGCCTGATTTGATTCAGGCGCCAGCTTATGATATCCGTCATTGGAGGTTTGTGTACCAAAGCCTCCTTGATCTGCAAAATCAAGCTAAAGACGCACATCTACATATATTTTATGGCAACATACTAGAAATCTTAGCTGACCTTAAAAAACGAACAGGGTTTGATCAATTGCTGAGCCATGAAGAAACAGGCCTTGAGGTGACTTACAGCAGAGACAAGGCAGTAGCGCATTGGTGTAAAAATAACCATGTAGATTGGGTTGAATTTCAGCAATTTGGGGTGAAGCGGGGCAGGAAAAACAGAAAGCTCTGGGCAAAGGAGTGGTATCAGATGATGAGTGAACCTGTACTAAGCCCGATTGAGCATTGGCAAAAGCAGACCATAGAGGTAGACACTGAAAACGTATGGAATCTTCCTAGTGATTTTGAAGCGGATCTTAGAAACTCCTCTGCTGATTTCCAGCCGGGAGGAGAGTGTGTAGCCCATAGATACCTTCAATCATTTGTGCAACAAAGACACCACACCTACAGCAAACACATTTCAAAACCCGAGGAAAGTCGGAAGTCCTGCAGCAGGCTGAGTCCCTATTTGTCTTGGGGCTGTTTATCCCTACGGCAAGTGTATCAGGCTACGCGGAAAGTAGAGGGAGGTTCTGCTTTCGCCCTTCGCACTTTCAGTTCACGATTGCGTTGGCATTGCCACTTTATCCAAAAATTTGAAATGGAAGACCGGATGGAATTTGAGGAAATCAATCGGGGCTTCGCGCAAATTAGGCAAGAAGAACAGGAGGTTCTGTATCTGGCTTGGGAGCAGGGCAATACAGGCTATCCCATGGTAGATGCTGCTATGCGCTCGGTCATTGCCACAGGGTATTTGAATTTTAGAATGAGAGCCATGCTTGTTTCCTTTCTCACACACCACTTGTGGCAACCTTGGCAGCGTGGAGCCCAGCATCTTGCAAGGCAATTTCTGGATTTTGAACCCGGCATACATTACCCGCAGTTTCAAATGCAGGCAGGAGTTACTGGCATCAATACCATCAGAATTTACAATCCCGTAAAGCAATCTCAGGAGCACGATCCTGAGGGGCTGTTTATCAAAAAATGGGTAAAAGAACTTCGAATGGTGCCCAGCCCTTTGATTCATGAACCATGGAAAATGGGACCCTTAGATCAACAAAACTATCAAGTAACCTTGGGCAAAGACTATCCCTTCCCCATTGTAGACCTTGGAGAATCAGGCAAACATGCACGAGAGGTACTTTGGGCTATGCAGAAAAACGCACATGTGAAGAAAGAAAGCCAGAGAATTCTGGGAACGCATACCTTACCAGATAGGATGCCTTGATATGCCCAGAGGAATAAAAAAGGAAAATCTGCCCGAAAAGATTTGCCTAAGCTGCCATCGACCTTTTACGTGGAGAAAAAAATGGGAAAAGGTTTGGGATGAGGTAAAGTATTGCAGCGAAGGATGTAAAAGAAGGAAGTAGCTGTTAATTAGCTGTTGAACAGGTTAAGATATTCTCTGAAGACAAATACTCTATTTCTAGTCTGGCCCGTCATTTCCACTAATACTCCGAACCTTACAAAATCCTCTACCAACTCATTAGCAGATTTGTAGCTTGAATGCGTGTACACTTGCACTTGTTTTACATGAACTACTGGCTTCTCGAAAAGATGTTGAAGCAAAGTAATTGCCTTAGCACTGCGCCTTCCGAATTCAAGATTGACTCTATTCTCAAGTGTAAGTTTTAATTCAATGATCTTTGATAATGCAGTAGACGCATTACCAGCCGTTTCTGCGACACCAACTAAAAAATATTTGAGCCACTGCGTCATGTCATTTTTGGTACGCACACGGGTGAGATTATCATAATAAAGCGTCTTATTCTTTTCGAAGTATGCTGAAAGGTATAATAGAGGCCTCTTTAAAATCTTCTGGTCAACTAAAAACAATGGAATAAGCAATCTACCAATTCGCCCGTTTCCATCTAAAAATGGGTGAATTGTTTCAAATTGATAATGTCCAATGCCAATCTTTATTATTGCAGGTACCTGAATCTCATCGTTATTTAGAAATTTTTCTAAATCACTCATAAGTTCTGCTACATCATCATGACGCGGAGGAATATATACTGCATCAAGTAAAGAGCTGCCACCTATCCAATTTTGACTTTTTCTATACTCTCCAGGAAGTTTATGCTCTCCCCTTACACTGCTCAGAAGGGCTTTATGCGTTCTTTTTATTAACCTCGAAGATATTGGTAATCTTTCTAACTCTTCTACGGCTTCATTCATTGCCTTGATATAATTATTAACTTCTTTCCAATCATCCTTGCGTTCAGGATCTACTTCTGTTTCATCTAGTAGCGCTTCATCCATTTTGGTTTGAGTTCCCTCTATTCTACTAGACTCTACTGCTTCTTTTGTGACATGCAGCTGTATAAATAAATCAATACTCGGCACTAGACTGGCAAATGAGTTTAGCTCTCCTAGCTTTAGCGCAGCTTTTTCAAGAAGCGAATTGATCGCTTGATTATTCCAAACCCACTCCTCATTAATGAAAGCAGGAGAAAAATAGGAGTAACCTGTAGGATGTTTTATCACTGTGCCTGCTGCAAACTCTTCAAGTTGTATCATGTGCTCAATAATCTGCACAAAGATAACACAATAAAATACATATGTTACTTTAGACACTCAAAAGTAACATAAGGAAATCTATATGTTCGGTAGAGGCATATAAACGAACATAAGAGAATCTATATGTTACTTTCCTGCACTCCTGAAAATGAAGGACCTAGCGATCAATGAACTTTCTTTACCTATAAAACAGCCTATATTTGTATGGGTAAACACTCCAATTATGCATATAGCTATTGATAAATCCTTAAGGGTATTTTTACTTTCATTGGTTTTGGTTCTTTCTTATTCTATGCTGGTCAAAAGCCAAGATCTGGTGAATCAAGCACGAAATCTTCAAAAAGAAAGCCTAACTGCCTTCAAAAAGATGCATTATGAAATTGCAGAATCCAAGGCTTACAAAGCAGCCGATATCTATTTGAGCGAAGGAATGATGCAAGGTTATATAGAATCATTGCTAATAGCTGTGGATTGCCATCATGCAAAAGGAGAAAAAGATCCAGCACGCAAAGGGTATCGAACCATTATTGAACTATGCACTGAATATTTGAAGAAGGGAAATAAGATACAGCCGGTTGCTATGTTGAAGCTTGCTCGAATTTATGGAGAAGAGGGAGACCATGGCAATGCTGTTGACCTCCTTCAAAAATCGGTACTACGAGCAGAAAAAATCATAGATTCGGACGATGCCGACTTGGTTTGGGCCTACCAGTATCTCTATACCAGAGCTGAAAAAGAAGGCAAAAAAGCCGAATCAGAAAGGTTTCGTAAGAAGATGAAAAAGGGTGAGTAAATACAAGTATTTATGGTCCATAAACTCATTTTTTTCAGGGGACCTTTTTCAAACATCCATAATTATATAGTCGTTGATTTATAATGCACCGCTCTTCTGGATTTGCAGTCCAGTAGCCCTATTGTAGGATTCGCAATCCGATGATTATTTCACCCTCGTCAGGCTTTGGGTGGTTCTTGGAATTGATTTTTCTATAATCCTACCATCCCTTCGGGATTGAATGACCTCCACCACCTTTATACCAAATGAGAACGATTCTTTTGGGTTTTCTTGATCCATGCATAGCCCACGATTTCAACCGTGGGGTATGTGGTTTGTTACCTTTAAAGTCTCTTGCGATGATAAGACAATCATTAAAATACTGTTTTTCACGATAACTTTTCTGCTAATTGGGC
>DAINOB010000046.1:0-11912 GCA_036735585.1 Cytophagales bacterium
AAAACTGAGCTCTGTTTCTATGATCAGTTTACGACAAGATGTTGACCTTGAGGGTGAGCAGTTCACAGAGCGCGAATCCATCTTGTTAAAACATCTTCAGCTAAGAGACATGAACTATGATGAATGTGCTGAGACTTTGCTTCTCAAGCACATTGTGCCTGTTTTGAAAGGGCTTTTAGCAAAATCTGCTATTCAAGTGTATGAGCAGGTAAATGACAAGTACAAACCCAGTACAATCAAAAAAGTCTTTTTTGATAAGAGTGTACAAGACGCTCAAGGATTAGATATTCTGTTGACTGAGCTTAATAGCGCTCCAGACCGGCAGGATGTTGTGGTTTGGATGATGCAGCAGCTTCGCACACAATGGTCAAAAGGCATTCTTAAATCAGATTTCAAACTGCATGGTCTTAAGGCCTCTGCTATCAAATCATTGCTAAAAGACGGAATCCTTTTAGAGAAAGAGGAGGAGGTGTCAAGAGTTTCCACCTATGTAGGAGCAATCAAAGACTTGCCAATCTTATCTGAAGCTCAGCAGATGGCTTATCAACAGATTAAAACAGGTTGGGATCAACATCCTGTGGTACTCTTGCAAGGGATTACGGGCAGTGGAAAAACAGAGATTTACATGCATGCCATTTCTGAAAGTCTCAAAAGCGGTATGCAGGTATTGCTTTTGCTTCCGGAGATCGCCCTTACAGAACAGATAACAGGCAGGCTTCAAGAACGATTTGGAAATGGTATGGCCGTATATCATAGCCGGTTTACCGATAATGAAAGGGTAGAGGTGTATAAGGGACTTTTAGACGGTACATTTGATTTGGTGGTGGGTGTGCGTTCTGCTGTGTTTTTGCCATTCAGTCGTCTGGGTTTGATCATTGTAGATGAGGAACACGACACATCGTACAAGCAACAAGACCCAGCGCCACGCTATCATGGTAGGGATACGGCACTCATGCTGGCCCAGATACACGGCTGCAAGACTTTACTGGGTTCTGCCACTCCTTCTCTTGAGACATGGCATTTGTGCAAACAGCAGCAATGGAGTCGTGTGCTGCTTGCTGAGCGCTATAATCAGCGTCCTCTACCAGAAATAACTCTATCTAGTCTTAAACAGGAAAGTAGACAAGCTACTATGCAGTTTGAATTCGGAAAATTACTCCTAGATGAGATGCATGAATCCTTGGAGCGTAAAGAGCAAGTGATCTTGTTCCACAATAGGAGAGGATATGCCCATTGGATAGCTTGTATGCAATGCAATCACATCCCTACCTGCGAAAATTGTGCAGTAAGTCTTACCTACCATCAGCACATTAAGATGCTGAAATGCCACTTGTGTGGATATAAAACCAGAGTGCCAGAAGCCTGCCCTACTTGTGCAGCCCAAGAGTTTAAAACCATAGGATTTGGCACAGAGCAATTGGATGAACATCTAGAAGTATTGTTCCCAATGGCCAAAATCAAGCGCATGGATCAGGATACTACAAGAGGCAAGCATGCAGTGAAAAACCTGCTTACGGCATTAAAGCAAAGAGAAATTGATATTTTGTTGGGCACGCAGATGGTCACCAAAGGATTGGATGCCGGATTTGTAACTTTGGTAGGAATCATACACAGCGACAGATTGCTTTTCTTTCCCGATTTCAGGGCACAAGAGCGTACTTTTCAAATCCTAACACAGGTGTGTGGCAGGGCAGGTAGAGCAGATAGACCTGGTAAAGTCATTATTCAAACCTACGATCCTTCGCATACCGTATATCAGGCTGTCAAAAACAATGAACTAGAAGAATTTTACACCCATCAGATTAAAGATCGTCAGTTATTTCATTACCCGCCTTTTTACCGATTGATCAAGATTACGATAAAGCATCCTTCTAAAGATATCGCTGAACAATCCGCTCAACTATTTGCTAACACAATTAGGAGGTTAATGCAGAGCAATATGATCTTAGGTCCTGAAGAGCCACATATATCCAAGATCAGAAACAAATACCTCCGTGATATTTTGATTAAAATTCCTCGGGATTTTAAAGGATTACAAAGTTTGAAGATTCGCTTACGTGATGAAGCAGCAAAGCTTAAATTTCAAAAAGGGTTTGGCAGTGTGCAGATAGTTTTTGATGTTGACCCCGTTTAAATGTAAGTAGGTATGATTCGCTGGATCAAAGTTTTACATGAAAAATTGTATACCATTCGGCAACGCTATCTGAATGATACCCAATTTCTGCTCCTCAGCAGCATTTTGGTGGGTCTTACAGCGGGTCTTTTGGCTGTTTTGCTTAAAACTCTGGTGCACTATGTTCATGAGGTGCTTACTTCAGGAATATCGTTTAGTTCATCCTATTATTTGTATTTGGTGCTGCCTGGCTCTGGTATTTTACTTACTGTGCTATTTATCAAGGTGTTTTTGGGAAATGTATTTATGAGGGGAACCGGATATGTGCACTATGCTATTGCGAGAGGATCTAGCATTTTGCCACGCAGCCAAATGTATTCCCATGTATTCACTTCTGCAATCACCATGGGGTTTGGAGGCTCAGCAGGACTAGAAGCTCCTATTGTAGTGACAGGCTCGGCTGTAGGATCCAACTATGGGCGCACGTATCAAATGAATTACAGGGACAGAACCCTAATGTTGGCCTGTGGAGCTTCAGCGGGCATAGCCGCCATATTTAACGCGCCCATTGCAGGTATTTTGTTTGCTGTAGAAGTACTATTGGTTGATATTTCAGTTTCTGCATTAATTCCACTCATTTCCGCGGCTGTTTCAGGAGCACTTTGCAGCCGGTTTATTCTTTCCGAAGGGGCCTTGTTTCGGTTTTCAGTGGAGGAACAATTTGCCCTGAGCGATCTTCCGTTTTTTATCGTTTTAGGATTGATCATAGGAGGGTTGAGTCTTTATTATGCCCGCATGTATCTGGCAGTAGATGCGCTGTTTTTAAAATTCAAGCAAAATCAATGGGTAAAGGCCATTCTCGGAGGGATCATTTTGGGGGGCTTGTGTGTATTATTTCCGCCTTTATTTGGCGAAGGATACAGAACAATTACTGCTTTAGCTGAGGGCAATATTGAGGTCATTATGAGTCAAACGGTATTTTCAAAATTAGATCTGCCCATTTGGTTTTCAATGATTTTCATTTCTGTCGTCATGTTGATTAAAGTATTTGCTGCAGCCATTACAGTAGATAGTGGGGGCAATGGAGGAAATTTTGCGCCTTCCATGTTCGTGGGTGCATTGAGTGGATTTGTGTTTGCCTCAGTTATTAATCTTAGTGGTTTGGCTAGCTTATCAGTCACCAACTATATGATGGTGGGAATGGCGGGTATGCTTAGTGGGGTAATGTATGCACCTCTTACAGGAGTTTTTCTTATTGCTGAGATCAGTGGGGGATATGACCTGATCATCCCTCTTATGCTCGTATCTGCAAGCACCTATGCCTTGGTTAAGTACTTGCAGCCCTTTCCTATTGATAAGCGAAAGCTCGCCAAACGAGGCCAATTACTTACTCATGACAAAGACAAAAATATTTTGCGAACCCTCAAAACCAGTCATGTAATAGAAAGCGACTTTAAGTCTGTACCATTAGAAGGCACTTTGCGCGATTTGGTAAAGTCAATAGCTGGGTGTAGACGCAATATTTTTCCAGTAGTAGACAGCAGACAAATCTTGAAAGGTGTCATCCTTTTAGAAGATGTTCGTGAAATTATGTTTCAGCCAGAACACTATGATCAGGTTTGGGTGAAAGATTTGATGCGTCCAACACCTACTGTGCTTTCTGTGGATGAGGACATGACCTTTGTGATGCGCAAGTTTGATGAAACAGGTGCTTGGAATCTTCCTGTAACAGATGAAGGCCGATATATTGGATTTGTTTCTAAATCCTCGATTCTCACCAGTTATAGGGAACAATTGGTAAATCAGAGCAAAGAGGTGCTTTAGGTGGCATTGCAATTAGAATCAACGGGCAATATACTGCTTTTATAGAAAATCTTATACGGTATTAAAAATTAAGTAGCTGATTGACAGTGAGATAAGTATTATATATCAAAAAATTATATATATGTTTTTGATATATAAGAAACATATATATACCTTTGGCCCATGATACCTCAGGAATTACTCAAAGGAACACTCAGAACCATTGTGCTTAAGCTCTTAGAAGAGAACGGCAGAATGTATGGATACGATATTACCAAGCATGTAGAAGAGCGAACAAGTGGCAAAATACTGATCAATTATGGCGCACTCTATCCAGTGTTGCATAAATTACTCAACGAAGGGCATATCTACAGCGAAGAAGAATCAATTGGTAAAAGGGTTAGAATTTACTACTCACTTACCGATCAGGGAAAACAAGCCAGTTTGATCAGTATTCAGGATTTCAAAGAGTATGTAGAAACCATACACTTGATCATCAATCCTCCCAAACCAGTGTTGATCAAAGTATAACCGAAAGAGAAAATCAAATTAACCCTTAACCAAATTTATCATGAATCTCCTCTCGAAAACCCTATACTTTATCTGTTGCCCGCTCCTAGTTTTTGGGCTTCAGGCTTGTGAAGAAAAGGAACAGATAAGCCAATATGCTCCTACGGAGATATATCCTGAGGATACTATTCTGAGCGCTATTGTTATCAAAAGAGCCATGATCGTTGTAGCCCATGACGATGATATGTGTGCAATGACCGGAACTATTTCTACGTTGAAAAAGAAAGGCTGGGAAGTAAAAATAGCAAGTATTGACAAGGGTGATTCTCGAAATGCAGCCCACAGAAAGGCGTGCAGGCATCTATCGGATACAGTTACATTTTTTGGATTGAAACCCGAACAGCTCAGAAGAGATTTAGAAAATGGCAATCCTTCTTACTATGCCTTTCCTAAAAAAGATTTTGAAAAGGTTTTTATCCGAGAAAATGTAGAGCCTCTAGTACTTCAAGAAATCAATTCTTTTCAACCTAGTATTATCTTCACGCTTGACCATGAGTTTGGAGGTTATGGACACCCTGAGCATGTGTTTATGAGTCAATTGGTACTTGAATTGGCTCAATCTTCAAGGATCAAGCCACTGTATATCTATCAAAGCGTATTTACAGACCACATGGAAACCTCCATCATGGCTCGACACAAGAAACGTATGATCTCTTGGGGCTTTCCAGGTGATGAGTGGGATAAAGCAAAAGAAGCCTATCAGTTGCCCAAAGGCATGCCAGAGCCTAGCGTGCAAGTATATATCAGCAACGAAGCAGAGGCAAAAATGATGTTTCTCAAATCTTATAATGAGCGCGAAAGAAAGACCTTAGGCTTTTTTATCCCAGCCTTTGAAGCCTACAGTGCCGAAGAATACTTTAAGGTATTTGATAGAGAATTTTTCAGGATCATCCCCCTTAATCATTCCACCACAACCTTAAACTAAGTGCTTGTAAAAATTGAGCAATTAAATTCATCCTATTCATAGCGAAAAACACCCCAAACTTTTGTCAAAGCCCATACTCACAGAAGATCAACAAAACTGCATTGAAGCTTACATTATTCAATCAGGCTTGCAGTATGACACTTTAAAAGTTGAGCTTTTGGATCATCTGTGCTGCGAAGTCGAAGATCAACTGGCTCTAGGGAAGAATTTTGGAGAGGCTTGGGATCAACTCAGAGCTGTTGTTGACTCAACCATATTGAAAAAAATTGAACATCAAACCCTTTTAGAAATCAACCAAACCATTATAATCATGAAAAAAATAATGCTTTATTCAGGATCGTTTTCGGCAGTATTACTGTTGTTTGGCGCTTTTTTCAAAACAATGCATTGGCCAGGAGCCAACATTATGCTGGTGTTGGGCTCTTTGCAGCTTGCTTTTGTATTTCTTCCTACCTATTTCTATTACTTGTATGCACAGCAAGATCAAAAGCGAAACAAGCTCATGTTTCTACTGGCATTTTTGGCTCCTTTTCTTATAGTAAATGGATTTTTGTTTAAAACAATGCATTGGCCATGGGGCACAGCTATTGCCTTGAGTGGGTTGGCAGCACTTTTAGTTGGCTTTATTCCTTTATTTCTTTACAAAAGCCTTAAAACTTCCACGGATAGAGCAGGTAGCATCGCTTTGGTATTGATCCTTATTATTTCAGTTCCTATTTTATACTTCGGTATGAACCCTAAAATGAGTGGGAATATGCTCAATGCCATCGAAGAGATCGCTCAAAGAGATCAAAGATTGGCTCAAATGTATGGCAGGAAAAACAATGAAGGCTACCTCATGCTTCATACGCTCATCGGTGAAAGCAAAGAATCTAAAAATCTATCGAAGGTGAGTGATGAGTTCTGCACCATGCTGGAATCCTTAAGAATTCGGTTAAAGCAAGCCACTGGATATGAGCAGAATGCCAATGGACTAAAGAATCCACCTTCTGTTTTGACCTATTATAATCTGAGTCCAACGTTATTTTCGGAAGAAGAGAAAAAGGCTCTGATCGTGAAAAATCAAGAATTCTATGAGCTTATTACTTTGCTCAATCATAATTTGAGCAGTGGATTTAAATCCAATGACTATTTCACGGAAATGACAGGAGGAGGGATGAAATGGATAGATAGCCTTGAGCAGGAGCGTCCGGCTATCGATCTTCTTTCCTATCTCTCACAACTTCAAACAGCTATCAGGGCTACCGAGGCTATGGCGATTAATCAGATGATCTTGCAGCATCAGTTTAAAAATCACCCAAAGGCTACAGAGGCTGGCTTATAGCGTCAAAGGATCGAATCTTTTGAAAAGTAAGTGACCTTTTGGGTTCACTTACTTTTTCCTATTAATTTGGTGGCTATATGCTATCTGGTAAAACCTTAGTAATCTACAGTTTCATTCTTTATTTCATCCTTTGGGGGTGTGGAACAAAGAACAGCAATAGTAATCATGTTCAACATGCGTTAATAGCAAAAGCTGACTCGCTGAATAGTATAGCATGGGATGTGCGAAGAAATGACCCTTCATTTGCAGATTCTCTTGCCAAAAAATCATTACAACTTAGTAACGATATAAATTACCTCCCAGGTAAAGCAATGGCTTATAAGGTCTTGGCAGGTACACATTGGATAAGAGGCCTTAATCATGAAGCCTTGGCAAATGCAGACTCCGCCTATCAATTATTTAAGGAGGTAAGCGATACGGTACAAACGGGTAACTTATTAAACCTCAAAGGCCTTATTTCTTGGAATTTAGGGCGATATGAAGAGTCCAGCAATTACTATTTAGGGGCACTGCAAATTTTCGAAGCCATAAAGGATGAAGATGGGGTGAATAAGGTGTATAATAACTTAGGAATACTCAATTATCAGAAAGGAGACTTTGCTACAGCACTTGATTACTACAATAAAGCACGACTGTACAGCGAAAGAACTTCTCAAACTGGTGCTTTAGCCGATGTGTATGACAACATAGGGATCATCTATGGAGTGATGAAAGATACCGTTCGGGATTTTGAGTTTAAACGAAAGGCACTTTGGGTAAATAGGCAAAGCAATGATTTGAAAAGGCTTTTACTAAGCTATTCTAACCTAGGTACGGGATTTTTCAATTACGGAGTGTATGACTCATCGAGGAGGTATCTTGATTCAGCACTTAATTTAAGTCAACAATTAGAAGACCAATTCACAGAAGCCCATGTGCTGAACAATCTAGGCGAATTGTATATCAACACTGGAAATTTAGTAGAAGCTAAAAAGGCCTTGGATCGATGTAAGATTTTGAGGGAATCCCTTGATGATCCCTTAGGATTAGCAATCGTTTACAGAAATTTGGGGATCATCAGCAACCAAATAAAATCCTTAAAGGAAAGTGAAAGTTATTTTAGAAAATCATATGAAATAGCCACAGATATTGAAGCCAATGAGCAGGCCATGAATGCTTGTGAAGAACTTGTGGCTTTGTACCAATTTCAGGGCAAGTTTAAGGATGCAAATGAATACTTACAGCGCTATCATCAAATAAAAGATAGCCTTTTCAGCAAAGACCAAGCGCTGAGAATACAAGACCTTACTTTGAAGTATGAAACAGAAAAACGCGACAAAGAATTGGTGAAAAGTAAGGCACAACTGGAAATCAACAGAAAGCAAGAACAGCTCAATCGCCAGAGAATGATATTTGCGGTCATTATTTTGATTTTGGCCCTGATTTCTACTTGGTTATACAGCCTCAAGAAAAAATTAGAACTACAAGATAAACTCAAAAAAGAGCAAGACGAAAAACTCATTTTAGATTTGAGACTTCAAAATACTGTTTTGGAGCAGGATAAACTGAGACAGGAACTCGACTATAAGAATAAAGAAATTACCAATTTTGCCTTAATGCTCGTTCAAAAACGTGAATTGGTTGATAAGATCACCGATCTGTTGATTTACTATCGCGATCACCGACAACATCAAAGTAGCCAAGCCTTCGAAGAATTGATCAATGAAATCAGGAACGCCATGCTAGCCGAAAAGGAAACCCAAGAATTTGAGCAGTATGTTGATCAGGTTTGTGAAGGCTTTTTTGTTTCCCTTGAACATCGGTTTCCGGGGCTCACAAAAAATGAAAAGCGACTAGCGGCACTGTTGAGGATGAATCTAAGTTCAAAAGAAATATCTGGAGTTCTTAATATAAGCCCTAAAAGTGTAGATATGAATAGGTATCGATTGAGAAAGAAACTGCAAATTGAAACAGAAGAGGAGTTGGCTAACTTCTTTGCACGCCTTTAAGATTCTTTCTGACCATCATCGATCGTTTTAGCCCATCTGAATCACCTATCTTTGCAATCCATTAAAATTTTGAGGTAAAGTATGTCTGCAGTTGATAGAGAGATTATAGAGAAAAGGAAAACATTTGCCATAATAAGTCACCCCGATGCAGGGAAAACCACATTGACAGAAAAATTTCTTCTTTTTGGAGGTGCTATACAGACTGCAGGTGCTGTAAAATCAAATAAGATTAAGAAGTCTGCTACTTCGGATTTCATGGAAATAGAGCGTCAAAGAGGTATTTCTGTGGCCACTTCTGTGATGGCCTTCGACTACCATGGCGTGCGCATCAATTTACTGGATACACCTGGCCACAAAGACTTTGCGGAAGATACCTATCGCACGCTTACCGCTGTAGATAGTGTCATATTAGTCATAGACTGTGTGAAAGGAGTTGAGGAGCAAACAGAGCGGTTGATGAAAGTGTGTCGAATGCGCAAAACTCCAGTGATCATCTTCATCAATAAAATGGACAGGGAAGGCAAGGACCCTTTTGATTTGTTGGATGAGTTGGAGGAGAAACTAAATATTAAAGTGCGTCCTCTAAGTTGGCCTATTGGCATAGGAAGTACTTTCAAAGGTGTGTATGATCTTTATCGACAACAACTTTTCCTTTTTAATCCCAACAAAACTTCCATTGAAAAAGATATCGTTCCTATACAGGGTGTTGATGATCCTGAATTATTAACTAGAATAGGCTCAAAACTAAGAGACAGGCTGGCCGAGGATATAGAACTAGTAGAGGGAGTATATGAACCTTTTCAAATGGACACCTACAGAAATGCCGATGTGGCTCCCGTATTTTTTGGTAGCGCCATCAACAATTTCGGGGTGAAAGAGCTCCTAGAAACATTTATTGATATTGCCCCAATGCCTGGATCAAGGCCTACCAATATACGAGAAGTGCAGCCTCTTGAGGATAAATTTTCAGCTTTTGTATTCAAAATACATGCGAATCTAGACCCTAGACATAGAGATAGAATTGCTTTTGTTCGTGTTTGTTCTGGGAAATTTGAGCGCAATACCATGTATAAGCATGTACGGTTGCGCAAGAACTTGAAATTTGCCAGCCCTTTTTCTTTTATGGCTCAAGAGAAAAGTGTGATGGAAGAAGCATTTCCAGGTGATGTGGTGGGTTTGTACGATACGGGAAATTTCAAAATTGGAGACACACTTACAGAGGGGGAGGATTTTATGTTTCAAGGGATTCCCAACTTTTCACCTGAAATATTCAGAGAGGTGATCAATACTGATCCGCTCAAAACCAAGCAGTTAGATAAAGGCATTATGCAACTTACAGACGAAGGTGTTGCACAATTATTTATCCTCAGTGGGGGACACCGAAAAGTGATTGGTACAGTAGGGGAGCTCCAGTTTGACGTAATTCAATACAGGCTTCAACATGAGTATGGAGCTTCTTGTAGGTTTTCGCCTATGCAGATCCAGAAAGCATGTTGGATTACTTCAGATGATCCTAAAGCCATGCAAGAGTTTATGCGGTTCAGGGCCCAAAACATTGCTGTGGACAAAGATGGAATGCCTGTGTTTTTAGCAGAAAGTGAATGGGTGCTTCGTATGGTCATGGAAAAGAACCCAGCAATTCAGTTTCATTTCACCTCTGAATTTAAGATGTTGGCAAGCTGATTATCCTTCTTCTTTTTTTACATGCTCTGTGAGTTTATCACAGAGAGCTACAATTTCTTGATGCATAAATTTGTCACCCGTAGAGGTTTTTAGAGATTCACCAAGGCCTCCAATGCTGTCTATGATAAAACGCTTCATATCGGGTACCTCCATCTCTTTATTCCACAAATCAATTTTCATAGTGCCTCTATTCACATGATCCCATATAGATATCGCCAAGCTTCTCAATTCCTGAGGAGGGCCTTGTTCAGGGTTTTCAGAGGCTTCCCAAGTCATACGCTCTGGGATATTGTTGTTATCTAGAATTATGCTGAATTTGATTTCTGAAGTTTTCATAAAAAAGATGATTTGATCTGCAAGATGTCCTGAGACTTTAAAAATACCAATTTTATAGGGGGCTTTACCTTTACTTGTTGCTTTCTAATTCTTTAATTTCTTCTTCGTAGGCTTGATTTAAGATGGGAAATCTGCACCAAGTTTTGGGATCCACACTAAAGGTATCTAAATGGAAAGAAGGCGCCATTCGCTCTCTCTTCCATTGATTTCTACCCCATAACCTAAAAAAATTGACAACGTGAGCTTTTAAAATTTCAGGGTTCGAACTCTGATCTTTCACTAAAGTTGTATACACTTCTTTGGGTGAGTACCAATGTTCTATGGCAAGGCGTTCTATTTCTACTAGTAATGCATAGGGCATCAGGTCTTCTTCATCTGTTTGTCCTACCTCTAAGGGTCGGAGTTCTGCCGTAGGTTCTAGATTGCAGATGAGAGATAGTCCAGAGTATTTGAGTTCTTCCAAGGCATATTTTAGCCATTTTCTTATAAAATGTTTATCAATGCCCGCCAATGGTGCGAGCCCTCCACTGGTATCTCCATCCATGGTGGCATAGCCTACATCCGCTTCAGATCTATTGCCGGTAGTCAATAAAATGTGTCCAAAATAGTTTGCCAACATCCAAATGCCAGGTGCTCTGCTGCGTGATTGTATATTTTGAAGGGCTAGATCATGGCGTTCCCAATCCATTTGATCCATCACAGAGTCATTCACTAGCTGTGTATAATGATGGATGGCAGGATCTATATTCCAGTTGAATAAGGGTATTGATAAGCTATCTGTTAAGGTTTTTGCGGCCTCATAAGTCGTTTTGCTTGAGTTTTGCGTAGCCTGATAGGCACAAACCAATCCGTTAAGAGGTTTCGAAATACCCAGTTCATGTTGCATTCTTTGGTACATGATATCTACCAATACTGCGGTAGCAGCAGAATCAGCGCCTCCACTGAGGGAAAGGGTAAATCCTTTTCCTTTACTTTTTCTCATGTAATCATACAAACCAAGAGAAACAGCACGGCTGAATTGTTCATGCTGTGAAATAAGCCTCGGTGTGGATCCATAATTACCTTCAGGATGTATTTCGCAATGCGAGAGATGTACGTCCCCCAGCGCTAAGAGGTCATGGTTTATGTGTACCCAATTTCCCTTATAAGCTACCATTCTATCGCCATCAT
>DAINOB010000047.1:0-11870 GCA_036735585.1 Cytophagales bacterium
GAGATGAAGTGATCCAGCTTTCTAATGGTATCTTCCATCATCACGAAATTGATGTCTTTGTTTCCTGAGTGAAAATCCCTCCTGGTAATATCAACTAATCCTAAAAGTGTAGTTAGGGGTGCCCTTAAATCATGTGCTGCTCGATAAACGAAATGGTCAAGCTCATTATTCAGTGCTTTTAAATCGCTGTTCTGCTGTTTGAGTTGTTGGCTGCTATGTTCTAACTGGGTAAGTTGATTGCGAAGTTTCAGAACCATTTTAATAAATGATTGTGAAAGCTTACTGATTTCATCGCCTTGTTCTAGTTCGGTTTGGAGATCGTTGGCATCAAATCGCTTGATCACCATTTTATCCATGAGGCCACTTAATCGCTCAAGCGGATCGGCAAATCTATGCGAAAGCCATGCACTGAGGCCTACAGAAATAATTACCAACAAAAACACAGCTAAAATGAAGAAGAAATAGGTTTGGGCTACGATTTTGGATTGCTCTTGAGCTACGGTATTGTCGAGCGAAGTCATCGTTTGCTTGATCGATTCTGCCTGATTCTTAAGTCTCAAACGAAGACCATAAGAGTTGTAGTCACCAATCACGGCATGCTGTTCTACTATTTGCATCAAGGTTTGAGTATATGCTTCCAATTGTAAAATGGCCTCTTCATCCTTTAATTGATGTAGTTTGTCTAGAATGGCGCTTTTCTTGATTTCAAATTTTCTAATGTATTGTGGCTCTCGTCTAATTAAATAATCCTTTTCGTGTCTACGCAGCATTAAAAGGTCAGAGAGTTCCAAGTTAAATCGGGGATCTTCTAATCTGTGTGCATACTCCCTCATGATGCCTTCAAGACCAAAATCCTTAAATCCCACCATGAGTTGTGCTTTGAGCAATCCATGATAGGTACTATCATAATGCATAAGATTACTGTCTAAAACCGATATTGAAGAATCATAGCCGTGCTTAATTTTGTTGGAAAAGGAGTGTTCCTTAAGCTGTTTCCTAATACTACTCATGAGGCTTTTGTGCAAGTTCACTCTAGGGGAACTTTGATCTATATAAAGCAATGTATCATAAATATCCCGTCCAAAGAGCTCAAGATCTGCCTCCAAAAGATTATTAAATGAATCGTTGAGCTTATTCAGTTTACCAGAAAAATTGTTGAGAGAATCTAGTGCTCTTATTTGAAAGTAGGCCAACAATGCCAACAATACTGTGAGAACTGAAATACTGAGAAAAGCTATAAACAGTTTATGTCTTATAGACTGTAGGCGTAGAAACATCAGGCAGTTTAAAAGCGTAAGTAAGCCCCTAAGTAAACTGTCTGAAATGGAAAGCAGATGTTAAGAAATTGTTAAGAATAAAAAAAGGCAAAGCAAAGTGCAGTGCCTTTTCTGTCGAATGTAAACCAACTAAACTATTGCTATCCTTAATTCAGGATTAAGCATTAGCATGTATAAGACTGATCTACAAGGATAAATGTTTTGATTTCTTCCTTCACTTTACACGAAGCACGAGTCCTTTTAGATAATTGCCTTCCGGATGATAAATACTTACGGGATGGTCAAATGGTTGGTGAAGTTCATGGAGTACACTCGCCTCCCGACCTGCATCTAGTATTGCACCAAACACAATTTTCCTAAACAGATCAGCTGAAATGTGTTGTGAGCAACTAAATGTGAAAAGCAATCCTTCCTGATTCAAATGCTTTGCTGCATGCATATTGATGTCTTTGTATCCTCGAGCTGCCTTGTCTACAGCGCTTTTATGCTTGGCAAAAGCAGGAGGGTCCAACACTATAATATCGTATTGCTCTTTTAAATTTCTTAAAAAGTCGAAGCAATCGGCCTGGAAAGATTTGTGAGGAGCTGATTTTCCAAAATTTATATCGGTATGCTGGTCACAAAGCAAGACGGCCTCACCAGATATATCCACAGAATGCACCAAGTCTGCATCCCCGGCTAATGCATATACAGAAAATCCTCCGGTGTAGGCAAAAGCATTCAAGACTTTTTTTCCGCGGCTGTAGTTTTTAAGAAGCGCTCTGTTGTCTCTTTGATCTAGAAAAAAGCCGGTTTTTTGACCCCTGTCCGGATCTATCATAAATTTCAAGTTGTTTTCCTTCACAGTGAGATCTCCAAAGTGTTCTCTCGTGGACCAACCCGAAGTCTTATCAAAGTTTTGAAGAAAGATATTGGCGGCTTTATGCTCTAGGATAATCTGCTCTATTTCTTTACGCAGTCTATAGGTACCTGGGATTGTGAACTGAATTACCGCTGTGTCTTTGTAAAAATCTACGATCAGCCCTGGAAATAAGTCTCCCTCCGCATTCACCAAACGATAGCAATCAGTAGCCAATGACGATATGAGCACTTGTCTTAAGGCTGCTGCACGGGCAATTTTTTTCCTCCAATATTCAAGATCAAAGACAGGTTCTATTGGCTCAAATTCGAAAACTTTGCACGCGATCTGGGCATGAGCATCATAAAAGCCATATCCAAGCCATTGATTATCAGCATTTCTTACTTCTACTATTTCCCCTGTATCAGCTTCTGGCAAGGAGTCAATCGCGCCAGAAAACACCCAAGGGTGTCTTTGACGGAGCGACTTGTCTCTATCTTTCTTCAACAAGAGTTTTTTCATGAACACTTTTTCTACTTGGAGCTGCAAAATGTACAATTCATCTTGAAATGAAAAAAGAGAAGATAAAGAAAGGGCTTGTACCTTTGTGCTCACTTAAATCCAATCCTTTTAACCCTTATGCACAGATCACATACTTGTGGAGAATTGAGAGCCACCGACATCGGTAAAACCATACACCTTGCTGGCTGGGTACAGCGCCTACGCGACAAAGGGGGCATGCTTTGGATTGATCTTCGTGACCGATATGGCCTTACTCAATTGGTTTTTGAGGAAGGTGTAAGCTCAGCCGAACTGTTGGCACAAGCCCGATCACTATCAAGAGAGTATGTGATTCAAATAACAGGAAACGTTTTAGAACGACTTTCAAAAAACCCTCAGATGCTTACGGGAGATATTGAAATTCTGGTAACAGAAATAAAATTGCTCAATTCTGCCAAACTTCCCCCCTTCCTCATCGAGGACCAAACTGACGGGGGAGATGAATTGCGAATGAAGTATCGTTACCTCGATTTGAGAAGAAACAGTGTTCGCCAAAACCTTGAGCTTCGGCATAAAGTGGCTTCTGCCACTCGACAGTATTTGGATGCCTTACAATTTATAGAAGTCGAAACTCCAGTCTTGATCAAGTCTACTCCTGAAGGGGCAAGAGATTTTGTAGTTCCGAGCAGGATGCACCCCGGAGAATTTTATGCCCTTCCCCAATCTCCACAAACCTTCAAACAATTGCTGATGGTGTCCGGATTTGATCGTTATTATCAGATTGTAAAGTGCTTTAGGGATGAAGACCTTCGTGCTGATCGGCAACCTGAATTTACGCAAATTGATTGCGAAATGAGCTTTGTGACCCAAGAAGATATACTTGAAACCTTTGAGGGATTAGCCAGACAACTTTTTAAAACTATCAAAGGCATTGACTTGCCAGCTTTTGAAAAAATGCCCTATGCGCATGCCATGAAGTGGTATGGATCTGACAAACCAGATTTAAGATTTGAGATGCCATTTGGATATCTCAAACACCCAGAGGATGGAATAGACCTTTGTTCAGGCAAAAATTTTGCGGTTTTTGACAGTGCTCCAGCTGTTGCCGGAATTGTAGCAAATGGATGCGCTGACTTTACCCGTAAACAAATAGATGAACTTACAGATTTCGTAAAACGCCCACAAATTGGCGCGAAAGGGTTGATCTATGTGCGCTATGGAACAGATGGAAGTTTGAAATCAAGTGTAGATAAATTTTACACCGAAGAAGATTTACAATCGTGGGTAAATTCCTCAAATGCCCAACCAGGAGATCTACTTCTGATTCTTGCTGGAGAATTAACAGTGCTACAAAAGCAACTCTCCGAACTGCGACTCGAAATGGGCGATCGGTTGGGACTTCGAGATAAAAATATATACAAATGTCTATGGGTAGTAGATTTCCCGCTGCTCGACTGGGACCAGGAAAACAATCGCTACCATGCCATGCACCATCCATTTACTTCTCCCAAGCTGGAAGATTTAAATTTGCTAAGCACTAATCCAGCAGAGGTAAGAGCCAATGCCTATGATATGGTAATCAATGGAGTGGAAGTGGGTGGTGGATCTATTAGGATACATGACCGCGCACTACAGGCTCAACTATTTTCCTTATTGGGTTTTACCGAGGAAGAAGCCAAAAGACAATTCGGGTTTTTAATGGACGCTTTTGAGTTTGGAGCACCTCCACATGGAGGTATTGCCTTTGGGTTTGACAGATTATGTGCTCTTTTTGGAGGCTCTGATTCCATTAGAGATTTCATTGCCTTTCCTAAAAACAATGCAGGTAGAGACGTAATGATAGATACACCTTCTACCATAGCCGAAGCTCAATTAAAAGAATTGGGAATAAGAGTTTCAGATTAAATAAGGTTTAAGAAGCGCTTTTTACAACCCTTCTCCAAGCCAAGATCCAGATCACGAGCCAAAGGACACCATTCATGCTCAAGTGAAAAATCATACGCGGATTTAAAAGCATGTCGGCTACAAAAATCCACGCGTAAAGCATTTCATATACTTTGAGAACCAAAGGAATCCAAAGAAACCTTTTTGTGGCTTGAGGATACAAGGCTGCAGCCACTCCTAAAACCCCCATGAAGCCTATCACCAAAGCATAGCTCTTTGCAGAAGGTATTTGATCAAAGCTGCCATTGGTAAGCCAATGCGCCACTGCTGAAGGAAAATTATAAACCACCAATGCCCACACCAGGTGGAATGCAGCAAAAAGGAAAAACAAACCGCGGGTATTGGTAGAAGTCATAGTATTACTCATTTAGTTTTCGGTTCTGCCATTTAGAATAGCTTCTATAGATGGGATAGAGCTTATAGGCTAATTCTGCGTTAGGGGAGCGCTTATAAATGTATTCCAATTGCGCATAATGGTTTTTTGCAAACACACTGTCTTCTTGTTGTTCTTTAAGCAATTCGGCTTTTAAGGCTGAATCTTTTATCAAGAGGTTTTCTGCAGTTTCTTCAAACACATAGTCTGAAAAACCTTCCTTGGGTTGTAAGATGATGTCAAAGTAGTTCCAATTAAAGAAACTGTCTTTGCTTCTGGGTTCTAGCACTTCTATAAGGTATTTCAAGCCTGATTGTCTTACGGGCACTACATAATCTCCTGCGGAAAAGTCCATTTTGGCAATTCTACTTTCAGTCCGCGTTTGGCTATGAAGATAGTGGCCTTCGTAAGGTGTGCGTGTTGTCTGATAATTGCCAATATGATAGGATTCCACTTGCCATGCAGTATCCTTTTCTAATTGATACATGTATATATCGTTCTTTTTCAATAAGTCCACAATGTCATGCCAACCTGCAGGAATGAGATAAACTTCAGGAAGGAGAATGCTGTCCTGAGCCAGAAAGCGATTAAAGTACGGTATAGCCTTGGTAAATGGCTTGCTCTGGTCATAATACAATCTGTTCAACCCACTGATTTTACTTTTTATATACCTACTTTCATAGCCTTTAAATTCTAAGAATGTAGATTGTATGGTGTCAGCCTTCCAGTCTATGATGGCATGCGATTTTGTAAGGTCCAGATTGCGCTGTTCATATATCGCCTCTTGAAGTTGCTGTTTTTGTTTAAAAATCAGCTGAAGTACCTCCTCCATGAATAATTTTGTCGCGAATACTCTTTTCTTGTAGGCTTTCAGCATGTGTGTTTCAATCATAAATCCTGGTGTATGAAACAAAGCAGCATAGCCCGTTGAGTATCTTGCTGCGTCATAAAAGGCATGCATACCCTTTTCTGGAACATCGTTAAAATCTACATAAGGTATGATCTCCTCTCCCTTTTGCTTCATGTTATTGCCTAGAGCAGGAATAAAACCATCATGAAACCAATTACCTAAGATTGGCCCCAGCTTTTCTTTGACTGAAGCTATGTAACTGACGGTGTAAGAATAATCGGCTCCATTGCTCACATGGGTATCCATAAAAAAATGCGGCTTCCACGTTGTAAAAAGTTGCTGAAATGCACGGGTATTGCGTGTATCGGCCTTTATAAAATCTCTGTTAAGATCATAGTTTCTGGCATTGCCTCTAAAACCATATTCGATAGGTCCATTTTGATTAGCCCTAGAACAGCAACCTCTGTTGAGTGCACCACCAATATTATAGAATGGAATGATTCCAATCACCACACTATCCAACAAGGTACTGCTCTTTGCCTGAAGCAATAGCTCTCTTGCAAGAAGCATACTTGCATCCACACCATCGCTCTCGCCCGGATGAATAGCATTTAAGATTAAAACAAATATCCTGTTACCGATTTGATTGGGTTGAGCTAACCCTTCTTTGGAGATTAAAAATAGATGCAAAGGCTTTCCACTATCGGTTACTCCTTGGGTTAACAGCTTTGCCTCTGTAAATATGCTATCCAACTTTGAATAGTAAGCTATACCCTCAACATAGGTTGCAGTGGCAATGAATTTACTTTTCTCAAAAGGGGTGTTGAGTGCTGCATTAGACTTTTGCTGAGGATAAGCAACTGACCAAAAACTGCCCCAGAGCATAAAGATCAGTACAAAGCGCATCTACAGTGCTAGCATCTTTATGGCAGTGATGGCAGCTTCCTCTCCTTTGTTGCCATGCTTGCCTCCGGCTCTGTCTATAGCTTGGTCCATGTTGTCCGTAGTCAACACTCCAAAAACAACAGGTTTGTCGTATTTCAAACCCACATCCATAATACCGTGAGCAACTGCCTGAGCAATGAAATCAAAGTGCTTTGTTTCTCCTTGAATGATGCATCCTAAGCAAATAACAGCATCATATTTTTTCTTTTTAGCAAATTTTTGCGCGCCCAATGGAAGCTCAAAACTTCCAGGTACAAAGACAGTTTTCAAATGTGAACTTACTGCCCCGTGATACTTTAATGTTTCTACCGCACCTTTTAAAAGCGCCTCAGTAATCTCAGCATTCCACTCAGCTACTATAATGGCAAATTTTTTATCACTGATATCTACCAAGTTTTTATCTGAGTAGTGACTTAGGTTTTTGAGGGTAGTGGCCATGATTGCAGAAATAAAAAAGGGACTTATTAGGTCCCTTAAATGTAGTTGTTTACTCGTTTAGTTTACAAGAGGCAGCAGTTTGCCCAAATATTTTTTGGCATCATTTACTTCTGGAGCCAATGGGTACTCTCTAATTAATGTTTTGTAGGCTTCAACAGCGTTTTTATTGTCTTGAGAAAGTTCGCTTGCCAATCCCCATTTCATTAAGTATCCGGGCGTAAACTGTTTGTTTACTTTGTACGTGGCTGCTTTCTTATAGTAGCTAGCCGCATCTTGATACGATTGCTGCTCCATATGCGCATCACCCATTAAACAATAGGCTTTGGCTTGCAACACTGCATCTGAGGAAGAAAAATTATCAAGATATTCCAAAGCTTCTTCGGGTTGACCTTTCTTTAAATAGGCTATTCCCGAATAAAATGAAGCAAGCTTGCCTGCCTTTGTTATGCCATATTGGTCTGCTATCTCTAAAAGTCCCGCATTGATGCCGTTGCCATTCAAAGCCAAATCAAATGAGTCTTTTTCAAATAAATATACAGCTGGAAACATGGCCGCCTGCGCTTCCTCTTCTTGGGTAGTAAGGTAATAAAAGACCCCAATCACAAGCCCAATTACTGCGGCAATACCTACTCCGATGTATGTTAAAAGGTTTTGGTTATTCTTTACAAAATCTTCTGCTTTGACAAGTTTATCTGCCAGTAAATCAGGATTTTCAAGTACTTCTGATGCTTTCGCCTCGTGCTGTTTCTTAGCCATGGATTTTAATTAGAGGCGCAAAAATAAAGAAAAAATTCATTTGAATAGTTACGGATCATTCCATGATATACGGGTAGTCTTTTTGCATATAGACATCTGTGTACGCTTCGGAAGCATCAGGATAGGGGCTATCTTCTGCAAATTGTACCGCGTCCGCCACCGTTTCCATGATTTGTTGTTCTATTTTCTCAAGATCAGCTTCAGAAGCTAGCCCGGCTTTGAGTATGGTTTCTCTTACTTGTTCTATAGGATCTTGAAGCTTATAGTTCTCCAGCTCATCTTTACTACGATACTTTGCTGGATCGGACATGGAATGTCCTTTATAGCGATACGTTCTAAATTCTAAAAACGTAGGTCCATCTCCTCTCCTTGCTCTATCGGCTGCTTTAATCACTGCTTCATGCACATCTTCCACATTCATGGCGTTCACAGGTTCAGATGGCATATCATACGCAAGACCAAGTTTGTACAGTTCAGTAACATTGCTTGTACGGGCTACAGAGGTTCCCATAGCGTATCCGTTATTTTCTACTACAAATATTACGGGCAACTTCCACAGCATAGCCATATTAAAAGCCTCATGAAGTGCTCCTTGTCTTACTGCACCGTCCCCCATATAGCAAATGCTCAGATTTTTTGTTCCATTATACCATTCAGCAAAGGCCATACCTGCACCTAAAGGTATCTGACCACCAACTATACCATGACCGCCCATAAAGTGAACCTCTTTATCAAACATGTGCATAGAGCCCCCTTTGCCTTTGGAGCAGCCTGTCTTCTTTGCCATTAGCTCTGCCATGATTGCACGAGGAGAAGTACCTAGTGCCAAAGGGTGGCCGTGATCTCGATAAGCAGTAATCCACTTGTCATCTTTGTTGCCATCGACTTGTAGCGCTGACACTGCCCCTACAGCACATGCTTCTTGGCCAATATATAAATGACAAAAGCCCTTAATTTTTTGTTGACCATATAGCTGACCTGCCTTTTCCTCAAATTTTCTAAGCAGAAGCATTTTCTCAAACCAGAACAAATAGGTTTCTTTCGAATATTTTGTCTTTCCCGCTGCTTTGGTCGCAGGCTTTGTTTTTGTTGTGGCCATGAATATTCAATTTTTGATCTACGGGCGAAAATACACAAAAATTACAGTTGCCTTCCCATGCATATCTCCAAAGTCAAAGTAACGCAGTTCAAAAACATTTCTTCTCTTACATGGCTACCGGATGCCAGATTGAATCTGATTACTGGGATCAATGGCATTGGTAAAACTTCCCTAATTGACGCCATATACACTTTATGTCTAACTAAAAGTGCTTTTAACCTCCCAGAGAAGTCCTTGGTGCAGTGGGGAAATACCTTTTTTGTTTTAGAAGCTTCTCTTAGGGGAATCTCCGAATCTGAAGACACAACTTTGATAAGTTGGCATGAAGAAGAAAAAAAATCTGTACGCTGGAATGGAAAACCCTACAGCCGATTAGCAGATCATATTGGGAAACTTCCAATAGTGCTTATTCAACCTTATGATAGCGATACCATTCGATTGGGTGCCGAGCTGAGGAGAAAACTATTTGATCAAATCTTTTCTCAATTTGATGGGGAGTATTTAAAAAGCCTTCAGCGATATCAATTGCTGATCATGAGCAAATCAAAAGTGTTTCAACAATTTGAAATTTCTGGAAAAGTAGATCAAGACCTTTTGGATGTATACGATCAAGAACTCGCTTACTTAAATGAAACCCTTTCAAACAAGCGATTTAAAAATATTGACTTGTTAGCGCCATTGTTGAAAGACAATTACAAATACTTGGAAGGTGGCTTGGAAAAAGTTGGCATCACGTATACTTCTCAAGTCATAAATCAGGATGCAAAAGCTTCGTTAGCCTATTCTCGGAAGCAAGATATCACGGCTGGGCGCTGCACATGGGGTATCCACCGTGACGATTATGAGTTTTTATTTGACAAAGAGTTACTTAGAAAAGTTGGAAGCCAAGGTCAACAAAAAACCTATGGTATTGCCTTGAAACTTGCTCTTTACGCCCTACTGTCCGATCACACACAAAAAAAACCATTGCTTTTGCTAGATGATGTATTTGATAAATTAGATGATAAGAGGATCACTAGATTGATAGATCGGGTAAGTCAAAGTCACTTCGGGCAAGTATTTATCACAGATGCTAGACCTGAGCGAAGTAGGGAATTGCTATCTTTGACTACCACATCTAAGGGATACTTAGAATTGGAACCCCCTGAAGGCAAATCATGAAAAAATTTGAGGCCAATACTGAGAATCGAATAAAGCATACCTCCACATTTGCTGAGGCTTTTGAGCAACTTTTAAGAGTATACGAATTAGAGGATGGGTATTTGAAAGTGAAAGTAGTGGCCGCTTGGCATGAGCTTTTTGGTCCTGTGGTGAGCAAAAGAACAAAAGAAGTGTTTTATAAAGACCGTAAGCTCTTTGTAAGAATCCAATCTGCTGCCTTGAAAAAAGAGCTGTCCATGTCAAAAAGCAACATCATTGGCTTAATAAATGCAAAAGTGGAGAAAGTAGCCATTACGGAGGTCGTCTTTCTATAATCCCTTTTCGAGTTTCATTACTGTATCGTGAAAACTTCTATTTCTGAGGCCTCTTTTGATTCAGAGACCCTTTTCCCACTATCTTATTTGTTCCATCATTCTGTTGATGTTTTGGCCCAAGAACTCGTTGGATGCCTGATAATTACAGAAATTGATGGCTTCATTACAGGAGGTATCATTTCAGAAACAGAAGCCTATGCAGCTTATGACGATAAAGCATGCCATGCCTATAACAATAGGAAGACATTGAGAAATGCACCTATGTTTTTGCCCGCTGGTCACGTGTATGTTTACCGATGCTATGGCCTTCATTCCCTATTTAATATTGTTACCAACAAAGCAGATACCGCAGATGCAATTCTTATCAGAAGTATAGAGCCAAGGGTAGGCATTGAAACGATGCTTTCCAGAAGAAATATGCAGAAGCTGGAATACAGACTCTCTTGTGGGCCTGGAAATGTATCGCAATGTCTAGGCATTTCCACCAAACTAAACGGGTCTCTTTTGCAATCCACTTCAATTAAACTATATCAAAGGCCATTAACTATTGAAATCGTAAAAGGAAAACGGGTTGGAGTAGATTATGCAGGCAAAGATGCTGACAAACTATGGCGATTTGGATTGAGAAATAGTCCGTGGATAAGCAAGCGATTTGTTTAAACTATCCTCTCACCAATTTTTTCTCACGTAGATAATTCATGGTGAGCACCTGCTTGTCTGGATTTAGCTTCACTTGCTTGATTACTTTGCATACCACCAACTCATGATCACCACCAGAAGTACTATGAGATACTTCACATTGAAAATAGCCAATTGATTCTAGTAGGAAGGGACAGCCCCGATTGTCCAGTTGATGGGCTATTTTGGTAAGCTTTTGTACCTGCCGACCACTCTTTCTTCCTAGTAAATTCACCAATCGATACTGATCTTCTGCCAAAAGATTGATGTTCAATATCTTTGATTGCTTAACTAGCTCAAGAGTATAGTCTGGATGGTACAGCGCTACTACAAAATATTTTCCCTGCATAGCACATTGCATCACCCATGAAGCTATGTTGGCATTGGTCTGTTCTTGAAAGCAAGTGGTGATGCTGTGGATTTCGTAATTCTTGACTTTGGTAAGCGAACTAGGCATAGCGACTTATGTAAGATATTCTGTTTGTTTATGGAATCCGAACCAATGGGTATTTGTTTATTTGCAGGAATTAAATTTTAATCCTCGTCCTTGAAGATATCCGACTTTTTATCCCTTTTCAGTGCCGATGTGCAGGTTCAGAGCTTCATGGAAGTTTTGCATTCTGGAAAGACCAATAAATTCCGACTGAAAGGTCTGGTGGGAAGTGCTGATGCTTGTGTAGTAGCTGCCTTGTACAT
>DAINOB010000048.1:0-11682 GCA_036735585.1 Cytophagales bacterium
CATGGGCAGGTTCCATCAATCGGATGGCCAACAGTGCGGTGTCTAGCGTTTTGTTGCTCAGTTTTAATCCGTGATGGCGGTACAGGGCATGGCTTAAAATGTCAAAATCAAATTGAACATGGTGACCTACCAGCACAGCATTGCGCAGCCAAAGAGCAAAATTATGGAGCGCCAGGTTTTCGGGTTCTCCCTTGCCTTCAGAATCTGTGGGGGTGATTTCGTGAATGGCCACCGAGGCATTGGGGGTGCTATCCGCTTGCTTGATGTATGCCTCAAACCGATCGGTGATACAAATGCTCCCATGCTGCACGGCTACTGCGGCTATGCTTAGGATTCGGTCCTTTTGAGCACTGAGTCCTGTGGTTTCGGTATCCAGTACAGCAAATCGTATGTCTTCTATGGGCGTATTTTTGGGCCAGGCTTGGGCAAAAAATTCGGAATAGCCCGGCAAGTGTGCCTGCTTAGGTTCTTGTTTCCAAAATTTCCATCCACTCATGCTCGGATGTAGGCCGTTTGAAACCGTACTTCTAGCAATTGCTGTATTTCTGATATGATGCTGAATACATTTCTAAGCGTTTGTCGATGTATTTTATTCAGCTTTTCCGGTTGTATATACCTTCCGCTGCTGCCGTCTGCGATGGCAAATCGGGCTCTAAATCCTTGAAGTATTTCAAAGGCCATGGCAGCTTCATGCATGATTTCGGCACTAGAGCTTTCCTTTTGGGCTACGCTTCTGAATCTTTCTGGGGTATTGTTGATGCCTACAAGGGCATGTTGGAGTGCAAGTACGCGTGCTGCATCTACGAGGGGCAGCATGGCCCTAAGTTTTAAGTCGAATTCATCTTTGTGGGAGCCGCTTTTTTCCACCACAAAATTTCGGAAAAAACTTAGTGGGGGAGGATTGCTTAGGGCGTCTTTTGCCATAAAAGACAAAAACTTGGTCTGCACTTTTAGCATTTCATGAAGTCGGAGGCTTAGCTGTGTGGCCAGAGAAAGATTGCCGTAGACGCCCCTAAAGTCAAAGAAAATGGTGGAAAGCAAAATATTGTCTTGGTCGGGTTGTTGGATCCAGTGCTCAAAAGTTTGGCACCAAGAGGTGTAACTCATGCACCATTGGTGGTTGCCCGCCATAATGCCTGCGGGATCGTATTCAAAGCCAGCTTCTGCCAGCATTTCGTTTGCCCTTTGAGCTAGGGTAAGAAAGTATGTTTTTACTTCCTCCTCTTGTCCTGTGTGTGGGTCAGCATACACCAACGCATTGTCCTGGTCTGTGCGAATGATTTGTTCTCCTCTGCCTTCGCTGCCCAAGGAGAGCCAACAAAAATCTACAGCGGCCATCTGTCCCATTTCAAATTGCGCCAACTCCAAACAACGACCGATCACAGCATCGTTGAGTGCCGTCATCACCCCGCTGATGTAGGGCGGATTGACTTGTGCTTCCACATACCCTTCCACCAGACTGTCGGCAAAGTTGAGCAAGTATTTAATTTCAGTAGCCGAGGTGGCTTTTTTAATTCCTCTAAGCAGTGCCGCAGGGCTTCTTCCTTCCATCACGAGCAATTGCTCATCGCTGAGGGTACCGAGCAGTCTATCTTCTGGGCTTCCGCCTTCGGTGATGCATAAGTGGTGTATGCCTTGCTGCATCATGTGCACCATAGCTTCTCCATTGGTGGTATGAGGGCTGATGGTAAACACAGGACTGCTCATAATGTCAGTCACAGACTTGTCAATTTTATAGGCTCCTGTAGCCACTTTTGCTCGAAAATCGGTGTCTGTGATGATGCCTATTGGGCTTTGGTTTTCAGAAACCACTACAATGGATGAACTTCCTGCCAAGGTCATCTTCTCTGCTGCTTCGCGAATGCTGTGGTAGATGTTGCACACCACAGGAGCATCGGAGAAAGTGATGGTGGTGGTTTCTTTGAGCTGGGTAAATTTTTTCAGATGGCTATGTTCAAATACCTGACCTCCAGAAGTTTGTAAGAAATTTTTGCGTGCAGCAGGTCGTCCTGAAGCAAATCCCGCGGCAAAGTAGAGCGCCAGTTTTGGATTTTTTTCAAGCAGTTGTTCAAAGATATGTACAGGAAGTGCATAGAGCAGCGCATCTTCTTCCACCTGAGCAGAGGCCAGATAGGGTTCTTTGGCAATAAGAGGACGCACACCAAAAATATCTCCTTCATCACATTCATCGATCAGTCTGTTGCCTTCTTGTGCAAGGTAGATTTTCACTTTGCCTTTGCGCACCATGAAAAAGAAATTCTCAGGCTGCTCATTTTCTTTGAAAAGAATTTCTCCAGCGGCTTTAAAACGTATTTCAGTTTTAGATATAAGTCGAATGAGATCAGCGGGCTCAAGCAGGTGAAAGGGCGGGAATTGGCCTACAAACTCAGCCACTCTTTCCGGGATTTCATTTGTCATACGTAGGGGATTATTTGGTTAAGATTTTAATGTTAAAAACGCACAGGGATGATCATGCCCCGATCTGGGTCTTTCATTTTTTCGGGAACGCAGGCCAGAATTTCTTGGTACAAGGCATCCACCAATCTGAATTTTAGAGACGATTGATGGGTAATAAGGCTGATCTCTCGAGTAGGCTTTGGGCTCACCATCCGCTTTACATGTTTTTTCTGATCTGCACTGAGGTTTAGCGTGGCCAATTCAGGGATTACGGTTATGCCATATTGGCTTTCAATGGTACGCTTCAAGTTTTCAATGCTCGATCTTTCAAAGGGCTGTTTATTGGCATCATCCACGCTTTGTTTTTTATCGAGGAGCAGCATTACCTGGTTTCTGAAAGAGTTCCCCTCTTGCAGCAGCCAAAGTTCTTCGGTTCCAATTTCGTTTACCTTGATTTTGTCACGATCATAGAAAGGGTGATCTTGAGAAACATAGAGCATCATACGCTCATAGAGTAGGGGTCGCTCAATGATTCCTTCCACTTTGAGCGGTGTAGAGGCAAGACCCACATCGAGGGATCCACCTCTAAGCTTGCTTATAATTTCGTCAGTAAGGAGTTCTTCAATGTATAGGTTGACCTGAGGGTAGCGAGAAGCAAAAACATTGAGGAAATAAGGCAACAGATATTGTGCTAGTGTCGGAATGATTCCCAGCCTCAATTCGCCACGAGGCTCGCTTTCCTCATCCTTGATGATGTCGGAAATTCTTCTTATTTCATGAAGTACTACTCTGGCTTGCTCTATCACCAAAACGCCTAGAGGAGTGGGAGTCCATAGATTGCTGGCCTGCCTAACGAAAAGCTCCTTGTTTAGTTCTTTTTCTAGGAGTTTGATTTGTCTGCGTAGGGTGGCAGGCTTGATAAAGCAGGCTTCTGCGGTGCTGTCGAGGCTACGGTAAGTATCTAGGGCTACAAGGTATTCCAGTTGGAGAAGGTGCATGTGCTACAGGTTAAGGTTTTCACGATGGGCAGCTCCAAGGGTAAAGGCAGGCATGCAAATGGCCCAGTATTCATTGGGTTCATCAAATGGATTTGAGTATTGTACCCTGCTACCTTTTTTTACCCAAATACATTCTCCCTGTTGTAATTCAATCTTTTCTCCATCCACTTCCACCGATTTTCGCCCTTTTACCATGATGGTAATTTCATCAAAATCTGGAGTTTGGTGAGGCTCTGACCATCTGGCTGGGGCTTTCATATGAGCCACACTAAAAGCGGATTCTCCTTGGGTGGCCAATCCAAAAAATTCTTCAATCACTTTGCCATCCCCAGTTGGCACGGTAAACGGACTTTCTGGCTTTATAAACTTTTTATACATCCTTGAAATGCGATTTGTAAATAGAATACCAAACTAAGTACAAACTTAAGATTCTACACCAAGGCAGCTAGAGATATAAAGTAAAAAAGACAGCCATAAAGACTGTCTTTTTTGATAAGGGCAGAAGTTTGAGTTTACCAGCCTAAGGCATAGTATGCTTTTTCACCACTGGGATACACGCCTTCGATCAAAATACCTCCAGAACGGTCTGTCACTACCATTTCTACATCGGAGGGTTTGCTGATCTTTCGTTTGTCAATTGCGGTAATTACAAAACCTTCTTTGATGTTGGTTTCTTCTTTGATTTTACCTGCCAGAATCTTTTTAATTTTTACCCCTGAGTCGATGTTTAACTTTTTCAATTCGCCTTTTTCTACCTCGGCTAGTTCTATTCCCAAGACTTTATTAAGGATGACTGGTTCCTTTTTGATAGGAGTAATTTCGCCTTTGATGTTTTTCAATGTAGCCGTTAGCGTTTTCTCTTTTCCATCTCGGTTTACGGTAACATTGATTTTATCACCAGGCCTGTTGCGAGCTACGAGCTCCTGCAATTCTGAAGTGGTGCTCACATTTTTCTCACCCAATTTCACAATCACATCGCCTTCCTTTACACCAGCAGACTCGGCAGCTCCGTTTTCATTGACACGGGCTACATATATGCCTCTAGTAACTTTAAGGCCTTTGGCATCGGCCAATTTTCCGTCTACATCTTGTATTTGAATACCTAAAAGTGCACGCTGTACTTCACCATATTTCAATAAATCGTCTACTACTTTTTTTGCCAAGCTGATGGGCACTGCAAAAGAATAACCTTGGTAACCCCCATTTCTGGTTGCTATGGCAGTGTTGATTCCTATGAGCTCACCCTTCAAATCAACCAATGCGCCACCCGAGTTCCCTGGATTTACAGCAGCGTCCGTTTGGATAAATGATTCGATTGCCAACTGATTTGCTTCGCTTCGTAAAATGTCAATGTTACGAGCCTTGGCACTCACGATTCCAGCGGTAACGGTGGAGGTGAGGTCAAATGGATTTCCAACAGCAAGCACCCATTCTCCAATGCGCAACTTGTCACTATCGCCAAACTTTACAAAAGGCAAACCTTTACCATCCACTTTGATCAAAGCCAAATCTGTGGTGGGATCTGTACCAATTACAGTGGCCTCAAGGGTGCGTTTGTCATCGAGCACTACTTCTATTTTCGCAGCATTGTTGATAACGTGGTTGTTTGTAACAATATATCCGTCTTCACTGAGTATAACTCCAGAACCTGAGCTGGCAGAAGGCTGCTGATTTTGAAAATTGTGGAATCCGGGAGGGGCATCACCAAAAAACTCTTTGAACATTTCTTCCTGCATGGAGCCTGAGCTAGAGGCTCGACCGCTGTACATGGTTTTGATATGAACCACAGCTGGGGTTACCCGCTCAGCAGCATAGATGAAGTTTAAGCCTTCGGGTACTGTGGATTCTATTTTTTCAAAGTTTGAAAGTCTTACACTTTGCTTTTCTTCAAAACTTTGACTGCTTCGGTCCTCTTTCTGGATGTATTGCAGTATTCCAAAAACCAGCAACGCACTCAGTACAGAACTGGCGAGTATGCTAAATAGTAATTGCTTGCCGTTGATCATAGCTTTTTTTGATTCCTAGTAAATAATGGATGAATTGTTAACAAGTGCTTGGCTTAACAAGTTTTTTGCCAAACATAAATTTGTAAGAAATGGCTGACAGAAAGTTATAGTGTATTTAAAACCATGAAAGACATATATGGTTTAAGTCAACTTTAAACACTAATTTTCTGCCTTATTTTGCAAAGCGGCTTTGAAGATTTTCCGACCAACATAATCCTACTCACATGAGAGCCTTGAACACCATTTTACTTTTATTGCTTTCCAATGCCTTTATGACTTTTGCTTGGTATGGTCATCTGAAATTCAAAGAGTGGAAGATATTTGAACATACGGGCCTTTGGGGCATTATTTTGATTTCTTGGCTCATAGCATTGCCTGAATATATGGCTCAAGTCCCTGCCAACCGTCTAGGTTTTTCTGGTCAAGGGGGACCTTTTTCTTTGGTGCAACTCAAAGTACTTCAAGAGTGCATCACGCTACTCGTATTTATGGTATTTTCCTTGATTTTCTTCAAGGAGCAAAGTTTCCGATGGAATAATTTGCTAGGATTTATCTTTATGGTTTTGGCGGTGTATTTTATTTTCAAAAAGTAGTTTTGAGGGACATGGAAAACGCTATTGAACTTAGATCGGATACTTTTACCAAACCCACCCCGGCAATGTCGGAAGCGATGATGCAAGCCTCCGTGGGTGATGATGTATTTGGAGAAGACCCAACGGTGAATGCTTTGGAACATAAAGCCGCAACCTTATTTGGAATGGAAGCAGCCTTGTTTTGTCCATCTGGCACCATGACCAATCAGATCGGTATCAGGCTGCATACCCAACCACAGGATGAAGTGATCTGTGACTACCTAAGCCATGTGTATAATTATGAAGGGGGTGGCATTGCCTACAACTCTCTGGCTTCTGTCAGGTTGCTACAGGGCGACTTGGGTAGGATGGATGCTCAGCAGATCGCAGAGGCGGTTTTACCAGACGATTTACACTTTCCTCGCACTCGCTTGGTGTGTCTAGAAAACACAGTAAATAAAGGCGGGGGAAGTATTTATTCCTTAAATTCTATAGCGGAAATCAGATCAGTCTGCGATCAACACAACCTAAAGTTGCATCTGGATGGGGCTAGGCTCTTTAATGCACTGGTAGCTCAAGGAACAGATCCAAAATTCTTTGGCCAACATTTTCACTCCATCTCCATCTGTTTGTCCAAAGGGTTGGGTTGTCCTGTTGGGTCTTTGTTACTTGGTTCGGCACAGGATATAAAACAGGCAAGACGCATCAGGAAAGTATTAGGTGGTGGTATGCGGCAAGCTGGATTTTTGGCTGCTGCTGGTATTTATGCTTTGGATCATCATGTGGATAGACTGGTGGAAGATCACAAAAGGGCAAAGGAGTTACACAATAAAATGACAAGTTTATCGAGTGTAAAAGAGGTGCTTCCTTGTGCTACCAACATAGTGATTGCTCATTTTGAATCCTCCGAACATGCAGCTGATTTTGTGACTCATATGCGGCATCATGGGGTGAAAATATCTCCTTTTGGAAGAAAAGCCATTCGTATGGTGACACACTTAGATTTTGATGATCGATGTTTGGAAATGGCGGTACAAGCTATAACTACTTACCTTTCTTGATTGATATTGTATGGCTTTTTAAGAAGATTAAGCGGTTTTAATACTTTTTATCTGACATTTGAAGGAAGCTGAACCATGAGTAGTAGCAAGGGAATTTCTATATTGTTGTTAACTGGATTACCTCCGGAAATATATTTTCGAAGGGTTTTCCATCATTACCTGCGTTCTGGCCACAGTTTTAGTGATTTATTGACAGATTTATCTTCGTCACCAGAAGCACTTGAGGTTTCCCGAGCTCAACTGAAGGTTTTACTTGAAAACAGCAACATGCAGGTGTTGCTTACAGAAACAGGCATATTCTCACCCAAATCGTTTCTTGTAAATCTGATAGACAAGGTCTTTCACTATTTGCTTCCCCCAGTGCCAGATACCTCCTCTTTAGGTTACGTGTTGGATAAGGTTTTTGATCACAAAGCATCGCATCAATGGGTGATAAAAGTAGAGGATGAACAGTGGATTGCTTTGTTTGAATTGCTACTACCTAGATTACCCGATAAGGTAGGGATTCATATGCAGGAACAAGTAATTGAGGCCATGATCATTCTTTCACAGCGATTGGCAGGCATGGGCTTTGAGCCAGAATTTTTAAGAAGGAATCCGGAATTGACAGGTTTCAACAGCCCATTTTATACACAGCAAACAGAGCTTCAACACGTGGTATCAGAAGCTAAAGCTAAAGTGGAAACTGATTTTCGACCACTAAGGGTAATGTATTCTCAATGCCTTGAGATCTTAGATAAAAGCAGGAAAAGTCAACAGAAAATAGGTGCAAATCTGGAATTCACTTTTTCGTTGCTACGTGCTCGTCAAATCATTGTACGCTTACAATTTCTGGCAGAGCTTACTGAGGCTTGGGCTACTGGTAAAATCAAAACCAAAAATATCACACTTTTTAAAGAGTTGGTAAAAGAGCAAAAGCTCAAACATAAAGTGGGTGATCACATTTCTGACACCTTTTCTATCCTTGCCTTACAGGTAACAGAGCATGCAGGTCGCACGGGTGAGCATTACATCACTTCTGGCAGAAAAGAGTATTTTAAGATGTTTCAATCTGCTGCTGGTGGAGGATTTATTGTGGGGTTTTTAAGTGTGTTTAAAGTCCTGATTTATAGTCTGGGTTTGGCGCCTTTCGGTCAAGCTTTTTTGTACAGCGTCAATTACTCCTTAGGATTTATAGGGATTTTAGTAAGTCACAGTACATTGGCCACTAAGCAGCCTGCCATGACAGCCGCACGCTTAGCTGCTTCTTTGGACACCAAGGACAAATCAGGTCCCGACCTTGAAGGATTGGTTTCTCTTATTGTGCGCACCATTCGATCTCAGTTTATAGCGGTATTGGGCAATGTATTTTTGGCTTTTCCTGTGGCTTTTTTGCTTGCCTATGCTTATTTGACAGCTTTTGGCTCACCCGTAGCCAGCGTTACTAAAGCATCACACTTAATTGAAGAGCTACACCCTTTGAGCAGCCCTGCTTTATTTCATGCAGCTATTGCAGGATTTTATCTGTTTTTCTCAGGGCTTATCAGTGGATATTTTGACAACAAAAACCGATATTCAAAGATAGCAGAGCGTGTAGCACATCATCCTAATTTAAAGCGGATCTTAGGTCCACGATGGCTTGAAAAGCTAGCTCATTACTTGGATCACAATTTGGGTAACCTGGCTGGTAATTTTTTTCTGGGCATATTTTTAGGCTCAACAGCTTTTATAGGAATGATCTTCGGTTTACCCTTAGACATTCGGCATGTTACCTTTTCTTCCGCCAGCTTTGGATTAGCGCTAGCCACCCCAGGTGTGCATGTGAATGGTGAGATAATTTTCTTTTCCGTTTTAGGAATTATCCTCATTGGTGTGGTGAATCTGTTGGTAAGCTTTGGATTCAGCATAGTCGTAGCGATTAAGTCTAGGAATGTGCGCTTTAGTCAAACCCGTCAGATCCTGTGGCTACTTGTGGTTAAATTTTATAATCAGCCAAATCAGTTTTTTTTTCCACTTCGTGAAAGCAAAGTTGCCCCACCGCATTCATAATCAAAAACTCATGAAAATACCCTTTGTTAAATATCAGGGAACAGGCAATGATTTTATCATGATTAATGATGAGCACAAAAGCATTGAATCTACCTTAAGCCAAGAGATCATAGTCAGACTTTGTCATAGAAATTTTGGAATTGGAGCAGATGGCTTGATTCTCTTGCAAAAGCTGGAAGGCTATGATTTCAAAATGGTGTATTTTAATTCTGATGGAAAAGAAAGCAGCATGTGTGGCAATGGGGGCAGATGTGCCGCTCACTTTGCCTCCTCACTTGAATGGGTACAAACCTATGCGCATTTCCTAGCGATAGATGGACCGCATGAGGCTCATATTCAATTGCAGGAAGTAAAGTTGGGAATGAAGGATGTCCTTGAGTTGAAGGCTTTTGATCAATTTCTAGTGCTGCACACCGGCTCTCCCCACCTCATCTCTTGGACAAAAGAGGTAGCCTCCTGCAATGTAGATCTTCAGGGTGCAGCCATTCGAAATCAAGAGGAGTTTGTAAAAGAAGGCATCAATGTAAATTTCGTTGAAATCAGAGATGAGCATTTGCTGCATGTGCGAACCTATGAGCGTGGAGTAGAAGCAGAAACCTTAAGTTGTGGCACAGGGGTAACAGCGGCCGCCATAGCAGCTCACCACCAAGGAAAGGCACAATCTCCTGTTTCGGTGCAAACTCTTGGTGGCTTGCTTCGGGTAGAGTTTCAATTCTCTGAAGGAGCCTATCATCACGTCATCCTGTCAGGTCCAGTTGAGCAAGTCTTTGTTGGGGAAATAGCCATTTGAGCCTTTCAGAAGCTATGCTATAATCTTTCACCGGTTGGCTTTATTGCTGGAATCGATTTTGTGTTTCAAAGTGGATTAGTGAAAAAACCTGTAATTTCAGCCCTTTAATTCTTCCTTTCCCCAGATAATGATCAACATTCTCAATAAAGCACTCGCAGCTGTTTTTGGCAGTAAGTCAGATAAGGATATCAAAGAAATCATGCCCTATGTGGAAGCCACCAACAAAGAGTGGATTCGGATCAAAACATTAAGCAACGATGCCCTTAGAAATGAATCTACCTCCTTGCGTACCAAAATTCAAAATGATCTTGCGGAGTACAATACAAAGCTATTGCAACTGGAGCAGCAGGCTGAAAGTCCACAATCCGATATTCATCAGAAAGAGAGCCTGTTTTTAGAAATAGATGAGTTACGAAAAACAAAACTCACAAAACTTGAAGAAATATTGTTGGAGGTATTGCCTACAGCATTTGCCATTGTAAAAGACACCGCAAGAAGATTCAAAGAGCATGAGTCATTAGATGTGACTGCCACTGACTATGACCGATTCCTAGCTGGAAGCAGAGAACACATTAAGATAACAGGTGGTACTGCCACATGGAGCAGCACCTGGAAGGCAGCGGGAAGCGATATCCGCTGGGATATGATGCATTATAATGTGCAGTTGATTGGTGGAGTCGCTTTGCACAAAGGAAATATTGCAGAGATGGGCACGGGTGAAGGAAAGACCTTGGTGGCAACTTTACCCGCTTTTCTCAATGCTCTGGCAGGGGAAGGAGTACACATAGTAACGGTGAATGACTACCTCGCAAAAAGAGATTCAGAGTGGATGGGCCCTATTTATGAGTTTCATGGCCTCAAAGTAGATTGTATTGACAAGCATGATCCCAATAGCGATGCCCGTAGACAAGCCTATCTCGCTGATATTACTTTCGGCACCAACAATGAATTTGGATTTGATTACCTGCGTGACAATGGAGCAAGATCCGTAGAGGAGTTGGTGCAGCGCAGACACCATTTTGCAATGGTAGATGAAGTGGATTCAGTATTGATTGATGATGCCAGGACCCCTTTGATCATCAGCGGGCCTGTGCCTCGTGGAGATATACATGAATTTCAAGAATTGAAGCCACGAGTTTTCAAGTTAGTAGAAGCGCAAAAAAAGGTGGCTTCAGATTTCCTCAATCAAGCCAAAAAAGAAATTGCTGCTGGGAATGAAAAAGATGGTGGGCTGGCACTTTTTCGCGCCCATAGAGGATTGCCTAAGTACAAACCGCTGATTAAGTACCTAAGCGAAACTGGCATGAGAGCAATCATGCAAAAAACAGAAAACATCTACTTGGAAGACAACCAACGGAAAATGCCAGAAGCAGATGAGCCACTTTACTTTACCATAGATGAAAAAAACAACAGCATAGAACTCACCGACAAAGGCATAGACCTGATCACCGCAGAAGGAGAGGACCCCCAGTTCTTTATTTTGCCAGATATAGGTATTGAGCTCAATGCCATTGAAATAAATTCTGCCATCAGCGCAAGAGATAAGATAGAGCAAAAGGAAAAACTAATCCAAGACTATCGCTTAAAATCTGAGCGTATTCATACAGTAAACCAGCTACTTAAAGCCTACACGCTGTTTGAAAAAGATACGGACTACATCATTGTGGAATCTAAAGTGAAGATTGTAGATGAGCAGACAGGTCGCGTGATGGAGGGAAGGCGTTATTCTGATGGTTTGCACCAGGCATTGGAAGCAAAGGAAAATGTGAAGGTAGAAGACGCCACCCAGACTTACGCCACCATCACTCTGCAAAACTATTTCAGAATGTA
>DAINOB010000049.1:0-11616 GCA_036735585.1 Cytophagales bacterium
AGGCGTTTCCATTGTGAAAATGGTTATCAGGGATGATGTTCCTGAAAGTAAATTACAGGCTGTTTGGGATTTGACTAGAAGGAAGATAGAAAATATTAAAAAAGACCTCCCCGATGGAATATATGGACCTAATCTAGATGACGAAAATATTGGTGTGGTGTATGGTATATTCGTTGGCTTAGAATCTGATGGTTATGACTACAATGAGCTTAAGGACTATGCTGATAAGTTAAGAGATGACATCATAGCCTTAAACGATGCTGCCAAAGTGATTATAGGTGGAAAGGTAGAAGAACGAATTTATATTGAATATAACGATGCCAAACTAGCTCAAGTAGGACTAACATCGGGACAATTGAAAAATATTATCTCAGAAAGTAATATCATCATTCCTTCGGGTCAAATCAATCTAGGGGAGGAGCGAATTATTTTAGAATCTTCCGGCAATTTCGAATCAGTTGAGTCCATCAAAAATTTGGTAATTCCCATTGGTCTAAAGGGAGAAACTATAGTGTTAGGAGATCTAGCCACAATTAAAAGAGATTATGTATCACCCGAAGAATCCATAGTAAGAATAAACGGCAATCAGGCTTTGGCCTTGTATATTTCTGTAAAAGAAGGTGCCAATTTAATTGAATTAGGTAAAGACGTTGATAAGCTCATAAAAGAGTACAATGATTCAAAATTGCCCCTGGGAATTAATGCAATTGCCATAGCCTCTCAGGATAAAGAGGTGAAGAAAAAAATCGATGTTTTTATCGTTAACTTAATACAAAGTATTGTAATCGTTCTTTTGGTTATTTTAATGGTTTTGGGATGGAGAGCAGGTGTAATTATAGCCAGTATGATTCCCGGTACTATAATCCTTACTTTCCTTCTCATGGGATTGTTTGATGTTGGGCTGAACCAAGTAACACTTGCATCTCTAATCATGGCTTTGGGCTTGCTGGTTGACAATGGAATTGTAATGGTGGAGGGACTTCTAGAAAAGCTCCATGCAGGACAATCAAAGTTTGATGCAGCTGTAAATTCTGCCAAAGAGTATATGGTTCCCTTGCTCATTTCTACATTAACTACCAGTGCGGCCTTCCTTTCTTTTTATTTGGCAGATGGCGCTATGGGAGATATGATGGGAAATATTTTTTTAGTTGTCACAATGGCCTTACTTTCTTCCTGGATAATGGCATTTACCATCATTCCGCTTTTTGGTAACTCACTTCTGAAAGTTCATCACGGAGCAGAAGAACACAAAACCATATTTGACTACCTAAGGGGTCCTTATAACAAATATTTAGAATGGGCATTGAGCAATCCTGTAATTACACTTTTGGCGATCGTAGCGCTATTTGTTGGTTCACTTTTCGGATTTAGGTACATCCCAAGCATTTTTATGCCACCCAATGATAGAAATCTGGTGGTGGTAGATATTAATTACCCCTTAGGTACCAAGATTGAAACCACAGATTCAAAAGTTGCTCTTGTGGAAAATTATATAAAAGACAGTTTGCAGGTTTCTGAAAAAATTGAGGAAGGAATCGTCAATTGGTCATCGTACATTGGTAAAGGTCCGGAGGCATACGATTTGGGGTATTTTGCTGGCGAACCTAATTCATCTTATGCCCACATGCTAATCAATACTACCTCTAACTTTGCTAATGATATTGTAATAAATAAACTAAGGGATTTTGCTGGCAATAATCTGCTTGATGCCGAGGTGAAAATCAACCGGTTGGTTGGATCTGGTGGAGCCGCTGCACCCATAGAAATTAGAATCGCGGGAGACGATCCTGATGAATTATTCAGGATTGCCGACAGGATTAAAACTAAATTGTTTCAAACTCCAGGAACTATAAATGTTACGGATGATTGGGGATCTCGAATCAAAAAAATTTACGTAAAAATTGATGAAAACAAACTATCCAGATCAGGTCTTACCAATCAGGATGTAGCAATTTCGTTGCTTACTTCTCTGGATGGTTTTGAGGTTGGAGAGTATCGCGATCAGGATAAAAGTATTCCAATAACCATGAAACGGGAAGGAATTGAGGGTATAGCTTACGCAGACATTCAAAACTTAAATGTATATTCTCAATCAAGAGGAACAAGCATCCCCTTGTCGCAGGTGGCAGAAATTGAAGTCCCTTGGCAATATTCTAAAATATTAAGGCGAAAGCTCAAACGAAATTTAATTATTCAGGCAGGTGTTGCTGATGGGTACTTGGCCAGCGATCTAATGAATGAGGCAATCCGCCCTATGATGAACGAAGAATCTAAAAACTGGAAAAGTGGATATACCTTTGAATATGGAGGAGATGCCGAAGGTAGCAATGATGCCATGGGGGCAGTTTTACTTAATTTACCGCTTTCATTCTTTATCATCATTCTATTGTTGGTTATTCAGTTTAATTCCATTCGTAAAGCAAGCATCATTTTCATGACAATACCTCTTGCTATAGTAGGGGTTACCGGAGGCTTACTAGGAGCAGGTTCTTTTTTCAGTTTTACTGCATTTTTGGGTGTCATTTCCTTGGCAGGAATCATCATCAACGATGCAATTGTGCTGATTGATAAAATGGGATCTGAATTGAACGAAGGAAAAGGGCTCTTGGAAAGTATTAAAAAAGCAGCAAACGATCGTTTTAGTCCTATTATGCTCACCACGCTTACCACTTCTTGCGGTATGATTCCACTATGGACGGGTGGAGGCGAACTTTGGTCACCAATGGCGATTACCATAATCTTTGGGCTTCTATTTGGCACAGTAATCTTATTGATTTTTGTACCGGTAATATTTAAACTGTTATTTAAGAATAGAAAATAAAATACAATGATTGAGGGGCTAAAATTAAAAACTGAAGTGTATGTCGCTATCACCACTCTGTTGGGTTGGATTGCTGTAGGCACTCTTGTATTTCATAGGTTAGAATCTTGGAATTGGATTCAGTCCTTTTATTTTTCCGTAGTCACTATTAGTACAGTTGGTTATGGAGATTTTACTCCCACGAATGACTTAAGTAGACTATTTACTGCAATTTATATCCTCATTGGCGTAAGTATTGCAGTTGTTACATTGGCTGTAGTAGGTTCTGAAATACTGAGGAATAGAGAAAAACACTATGTAGAAAGAAAAAACAAGAAAGTTAAAGGGTAAAATAGTACCTACATAATCAATACATTCTAAAATATTGGAAATAAAAATATTCCGAATTCTCTTATTATCCTTTGTTAAGTAGGTTGATGCACCTACAATTTTATTTTGAGCCAAAATTTAAAATAAAATGAAAAAGCTGGCCATCCTACTCGTATTTCTACTTGCTACAATTTCTATACATGCTCAATCGATAGAAGGACTGTGGAATACAGGAAAAGAAAATACCCTCATTTCTATCAAAAAGAAGAATAATACCTATGAAGGAACTATTCATTCATCAGATAATTCCAAGGCTGAGGCTGGTAAAACTCTAGTGAAGGATGTCGTGAAAAATGGTAATATCTACAAAGGGAAACTATACGTGGTGGACAAAGGTGAATGGTACAATGCTGAGTTTGAACCTAAAAATGAAAAACTCGCCATCACCGTATCCAATGGTTTAGGGAAAAAGGAAATAGAATGGAAAAAGGCAGAAGAATTACCTGAAAATTCGCAAGAAATCAAAATGAGTGTAGAAAATACCTTTAGTGAAGAAGAGATCAAAGAGGCTGAAGAAAATTTGGATCTTGAAGAGGTAGCAGAAATCTTCGGACAATCGAATGATCTTGAAGATTTCGAAAAACGACTCAACGACCCAGCAAAGAAGATTTCCAATCTTGACCTTAATAGTGATGGTGAAGTGGATTATTTAAAGGTTGTAGAGAAAGTAGAAGGGGATAAGCGGACGATTTATGTTCAAGCGGCTGTAAATGAGAACACCAATAAAACGGTAGCCTCTATTGTGGTGGTAAAGGATAAAAATAATGAAGTAAACGTGAAGGTAGTAGGTGATGAAGCGATGTATGGCAGCAACTATGTAATTGTTCCCGCTTACAGGCGCGTTCCAGTTATTGTGTCTTGGTTCTGGGGACCCCGATACAGCGTTTGGCTATCTCCTTACAGATTTGGATACTACCCACCTTATTTTCGTCCGAGAGGGGTAGTGGTAAGACCAAGGCCCGTTGTCGGTAAAACAACCGTGATTCGCGCCAGTCCAAGACCCGTAAGAAGAAGAACAGTAATCATTAGGAATTAATCATCTCCCAGGCAATGGTGTTTTTGTATCGCTGAGACCCTAAACGAACCTCCGATCTGGTCGTAGCGTCTCGCTGCGACCTCCCTCTTTAGTCGTAGCATCTCGCTGCAACCCAGAAGATAAACCCATAGCCTGCAACAAGATTTGGGGTACCCATTTCCTTGTAGAAAAAATAAGAATCTCTATTCCATTGCAAAACAAAAAGTGGGCAACCACTATGATAAAACATGAAATTAAGCGAAATAGACAAAGTTGAATTAACCTACCTCCAGGTAGAAGACTATTTGGAGATCAAGGACGCCATGCAATTATCCTATACCACAATGCCTGAAGCATACTGGAAGGAATATCACATCAAGAGCTTGCTCGATAAATTTCCGGAGGGACAAGTGGTCATAAAAGTGAACGGGGAGATAGCAGGGTGTGCCTTATCCATCATTGTGGATTACAAGAAATTTGAAAACAACCATACCTATCGGGAAATCACCAAAAACTATACGTTCGACTCGCATGATCCCTATGGAGATGTATTGTATGGAATTGATGTTTTTATAAAGCCGGAATATAGGGATCTGCGGCTGGGAAGAAGACTGTATGATTATAGAAAAGATCTTTGTGAGCAAATGAACCTTAGAGGCATAGCCTTTGGAGGTCGAATACCCAACTACCATGAGTATGCCGATAAGCTAAGCCCGAAAGAATACATAGAAAAAGTAAGACAAAAAGAGATTCACGACCCCGTACTGAATTTTCAAATGTCCAATGATTTCCATCCCACCAGAATCATGAAAGGCTATTTGGAAGGGGATAGCTCCTCCAAGGAATTTGCTGTTTTATTGGAGTGGGACAATATCTACTATGAGAAAAAGGAAAACAAGGCAGAAACCAAAAAGAAAGTAGTTCGATTGGGATTGATACAATGGCAGATGCGGCCGTATCCAGATATTGAAACCTTACTCCAACAAGCGGAATACTTTATTGACGCTGTTGCCGGGTATCGCTCTGATTTCGCTTTGTTTCCAGAGTTTTTTAATGCCCCTTTAATGGCCAAAGACAACCACTTAAGCGAGTCAGCAGCCATCAGAGAATTGGCAAAACATACCCAAGAAATTGTGCAGAAGTTTTCAGATTTTTCTATTTCGTATAACATCAATATTGTAGCGGGCAGCATGCCTGAAATGAAAGACGGCAAACTGTATAACGTGGGATACCTTTGCAAACGCGATGGAACTGTAGAGCGATATGAGAAATTGCATGTAACCCCGGATGAAGCAAAAGTTTGGGGCTTACAAGGAGGTAATCAGTTGAAAGTTTTTGATACCGACTGCGGAAAGATAGGCGTGCTTATATGCTATGATTCTGAATTTCCTGAGCTTAGCCGATTACTTGCTGACCAGGGAATGGATATTTTATTTGTTCCCTTCCTCACAGATACACAAAACGGCTATTCAAGAGTGCGATATTGTGCACAGGCTAGAGCCATAGAGAATGAATGTTATGTAGCCATTGCGGGGAGCGTAGGCAATCTACCCAATGTACACAATATGGATATTCAATATTCGCAATCAATGGTTTTCACTCCCTGTGATTTTGCCTTTCCCACCAATGGAATCAAAGCTGAGGCCACACCCAACACGGAGATGATTCTCATAGCGGATGTAGATCTAGACCTGCTTCGGGAACTGCATCAATTCGGCTCGGTAAGAAATTTAAAAGACAGACGTACAGACTTATTTGAATTAAAAAAGCGATAGCCAACTGATATTAGTATCTCGCCAAGACCCTAATGGACCACAGCTCCTCTAGGCTTTCCAAAACGAATTGTAATCGTGTCAAAACATCACGTTGTCTAATCCCCTATCCTTCCAAATTCAAATCATACCTCACAGATCGGCCAGCACCTGTTTTTGACAAAAGCCCATGAGCGTGGAGGTAGTGAAGGTCTCGGGTGGCAGTAGCTTTAGATACCTGAGTGATAGATTGATATTTTCTTGCACTCATTCCCCCCAGAAATCCCTCCGGCCCAGCATCAAACATCTTACTCAAAGCTTTTGCATGGCGTTCCTCCATATAATCTTTGTACCGATCAAAAAATCTGACTTTCCTCAATAGAAATTCTATTAAAGCTTTAGAATCTCGCTGTGCCGCAATGATTACGTTGATGAAATACATAAGCCATTCGGTTATATCCAGTCCACTTTGAGCAGCTTTTAAAGCTTGGTAGTAGGATTTTTTATCCGCTTCTATGGTTTTAGATATGCTTAGCAGCACTGGCTTCTGAAGTCCCTGCATCAAAGCTTTTTCAGCTAGCGCTCTTCCAATTCTTCCATTCCCATCTTCAAAAGGGTGTATAGATTCAAAATACAAATGCCCAATCGCTGATTTCAACAATGCAGAACCATAAGGATCATTCATGAGCAATTCGGACTGGTTGTACCATTGAACCATTTTTTCCATTTCTGCTGGAACACGCTGTGAGGGAGGAGCCTCATAATGAACTTGTTCTCTGCCGATGGGTCCTGATATCACCTGCATTGGTTCTGTACCTTTCCTCCAGGCTCCTACAAGTATATTTCGAGCATGAGCAAATAAGATCTTATGCCAATTTTGTATCATTTCTACCGTTAAGGATTCTTTGAACGTCATTCTACATTCTACCATTAACTCTCCAATACCGGTTGCATACTTGTCTTTCACCTTTTCAGGAGATTTACTTAGGCCAAGTTTATTTTTAATGGAGGATAAAACATCTTCTCGGCTATAAACTTCACCCTCAATCGCGGAGGATTTTAGAGCTTCAGTTACGAGGATATTGAGCAAGGTTTCTTTTTCCAAATCATGGGAAAGACCCTTTTCAAGACCATTAAATTCTGCCCAATCCAGTGCAAACTCTAGAAATAGAGGTTTCAACACCTCTATGTCATAATTGAATTGAGGCCAGTCTTTATGTTGCCAGTTGTATCCCATGAGCCAATTAAAATTGTCTATTCGGCTCAAATATACTTAGTTTATGAGCCGATTAAAAGCGTTAATCGGCTCATAGAGGATAATGACGCTCCGCACTAAGGCAGCCAGAAACTTTGTCCTCTTGATTTGGGTTTAAAAAACAGATCAGTTTAAATCCACCGAGATAGCAAAAGCATGCCAAAGCGAACCTCCATAAATGATGTGCAGAAAATTGAAGATTTGAATGATCTGAGCACAATCGTAGTGGACAAACGCAACGATAAAAGGGCAGATGCGAAGAAAGAAAGGCGCAATCGGCACTATGTAAAGCTCTTGATCAAACAACAGATAAAGGAGCTTTAGTCTTTACCTATCAATAAGCATCCTGCCATTTGCTTGCCGCCAAGCTAATTCCCAACTCAATTAAGCCGGTTCTTTGTAGCCTTCTTCCTTGCTTAAAATCTGCGCAACTACCATTAAGAGCACTCCATAAATCACCTTCGAGGAAATATCTGAGATGGTATAGGTCAATTGTCGACCCACAACCCCAGCTTCATTAAAGAGACCTCCTTCTATTCCGAACAAATGCGGCATCAGATAAGCCCCAGGATATAGAAACCATGAGATAAGAAATATAGTCCAAATTCTGCCCTGTACCTTTTGAGCTTTCAAAACTGATTTCTTTAAATCAAATTTGTATGTACATATCAAATGAAGACCTCATGAAAAAAATACTTATACTTTTGGCGATGCTCATTTGCGGAGCGGTAAGTGCACAAACCATCCAATCGAGCAGCAGAAGTACTACGGGATACATTAAATCTGATGGCACCATCCAAAACAGCAGTCGATCTACCGTAGGATACATCAAAAACGATGGCACCATTCAAAATAGCAGCAGATCCACCATTGGGTACATTAAAGACGATGGAACCATACAAAACAGCAGCCGGTCTACCGTAGGGTATGTGAAAGAAGATGGTACCGTACAAAACAGCAGCCGCTCCACCATTGGGTATATCAAAGACGATGGAACTGTTCAAAACAGCAGCAGATCTACCATTGGCTATGCTTCTGGCGTGCAAAAAGAATGGGCCGCAGTAACATTCTTCTTCTTTGATTTTTAAACAAAAAGACTGCCCGCTTGAATGCACTAAACTCAATGTACAAAGTTAATGATACAAATTCGTACTCAAATCACTCATCGATGATGTGTTTTTCATCCTTAGTGCTGGTTGACACACAGAAAAATCCAGTATTTAATGACTTGGATATCCATTGCTAAACCTTAGCGCTTAATAGCCTAAATATTTAATCAAAAATAAGTTTATAACTCACACCTGAAAAATTACAAAATTCACTTGTCGGTCCAATCTAACTCAGGTGTAAATTTTATTTATGGTATTCTCCTCCAGCCTTATACTTTTAAAATAAAAAACCCCGCTTATGGCGAGGTTTTTCTAGTGGCAAAAGCTTAAAATATTAAGCAGGCATAATTACTTTATTAATCACGTGTATTACGCCATTATCAGTGGCTACATCAGCCATCACTACCTCAGCATCATTAACGAACACTTTACCATCTTTTAAATGGATAGTAATATCGGCTCCGTTAACTGTAGCAGCTACCATACCATCAGACAAATCAGTAGAAAGCACTTTTCCTGCCACTACATGGTAGGTTAGAATGCCTTGTAATTGGGTTCTGTTTTCAGGTAAAATCAAATTTGCTACTGTGCCTTCTGGCAAAGCAGCAAAAGCTTCATCTAAAGGTGCAAATACGGTAAAGGGTCCGGCACCGTTTAATGTGTCAACCAATTCTGCAGCTTTGACAGCAGCGACTAAGGTAGTAAATGAGCCATTCGCAATGGCAGTTTCAACAATATTCATAAGTTTTGGATTATTAATTCACATCAATAACGATGCTACTTACATATTAGTTCTATAATAATCAAAGGGTAACAATTTGTTCACATAGGAAATATTGTATGTCTTAAATATAAACAAAAAATATTTAACAATCTTATAAAATATTAAATCGTAGTGTTTACCTGGATGTAAAATAGCCTTGAAGTGACGCTATTGATCAAAACTGAAAATATGTATACCTACATATAAGTTCTCTGATACTTTTATCTAGTTGATTAGTTATTATTATTTAGTTGGCTATTCACCTCTGAGAATGCAACCTACTACTCAGCCGACTTTACCTCAAAGCCTTTTTTACTCGTAAAGACTTTCCCAAACATATCGGTAGCTTCTACTTCTATAGTGTGATTCCCCACTGCCAATTTACTGTTTACGCTGGCTCTCCAAAGGTGCTTGCTTTTCTGAGGATTTGAAGGGCGCTTTCCATCTATCAATTCTGTGGTGGTGTCCCACTCAAACATCTCCAGAAGATAAATAGGATCATACTCTTCCATAAAATTCATCTTTTGCCATTCTCCCTCATCTATGCGATAGCGCAAAGTAGATTTCTCATTGCCTATAAAAAAATTAACAAAAATCCCAGCAGAGGTGCGTTTGTCCTTTTCGATCACTTTGGGTGCAAAAATTTCCATCTGATAGGCAGGGTCCTGATCTACTACCTTGTAGCGAAGAGTGTACTTGTTGCCTTTAAAATCAATGTATGCATACCCTTTTGGCGTTCCATCCCGCATTCTGGATACTGGAACCCCTTTTTCATTTGTCTTTCCTTTGTACCAATCCCCGGAAGTGGTGCCTACATTGTAGTGATGATGGGGATTCTGCTGTTTCCAGCCCTCTTTTTCGTAGAAGAAATCATGCCTTTGCAAATGGGTATGTGCAGAGAGAGAAAGGGTATTGGGGAAATCTTTAAGTAGTTCAAAAAGTGCTTCTCTATCGCTATCCCTGAAAGTGTCTCCATACGATTCATCAAAAAGCGGAATGTGAATGGCCAAAACAATAAGATGGTCTTTGGGCACAAATGCCAAATCGTTTTTTAGGAATGCTAGCTGATCTTCTCTAAATCCTGCCCAATAGCCAGAGCTGTCCCGAGGATCAGGATATAAAATATCGTCCAAGACGATAAAATGTACCTTGCCGTAATTAAATGCATAATTAGCCGGTCCAAAATGGGCTTCAAAAGTTTCATCAGTGAGCTCATCCGATTTCACATCAAAGTTTAGGTCATGATTGCCTATGACATTGTACCATGGAATGCCCACTTTGGCCACTACTTCCTGGTAAGGTTTGAACAAAGACAAATCATCTCCAACCAAATCTCCCAATGAGATACCAAACTTGACATTGGAAACGCCAAACACTTCACTTACCACTCCTTTTTCAAAAAAGCCAACCTCCATCAGATTGTATGGCTGAGGATCACCAAAAACCAATGCTGTGAACTCTTCTTCGCCCTTAACTGCGGGAATCAATGCAAAATTCAACTCCTTGGGCAAAGCTCCTGTAGGTGCCACACCTTTGAATTTCAGTGCCGGAGAACCAGCAGGCTTGTGTATATGATAAAATTGAGGAAGGTTTAGTGCGTTTCTAGGAATCTCATAATCAGCAGGTTTGATCACTGCGAGTATCTGATCGTATTTTATTGGTAAAGAATAGCGTCCATTGGCATCAGTCTGCACTACCTCAATCCCATTGGTTACGGAAACACCCGCAATACCCTTTTCCCGTTTGTCTTTCTTTGAGTTTTTGTTTAGGTCTTCATAGACAAATCCTGAAATTCTTTCCTGAGAAAATGCAAGCGTAGAGAGGAAGAAGATTCCTAGAAATAGAAGGGTGTTTTTCATACGTAGAGATTCTTATTTGAGTTGGGAATCTAAGGACATTCCCCTTTACGTATGTGACCTAATCTTTAAGTTTATATTAAGCTTGTCATCAGTCAATATTTATGACGAAATAAATTGACAGAGTTGATTCAACCTCCGCTGTCTTTATCTTTAGTAAAACTTTGAACTGCCAATGCCCCCATCATAGCTCCATAAAGCATGCTATGATACCACACAGAAGTGATGGCGCAACTTCCACTTTGGCAGCCTACAAAATACCAATACGCAACCCCGCCTACTCCACCCAGAGCAACTCCTAAGATTGTTTTCTTTGAAAACCAATTTTTCATTTTTGTATCATTTTGATAAAAAACACCCTGCTGGCCTTTGGCAAGCAGAGTGTTTAAAAAGTTTTATGCAAGCACTTCTTCGGCTATCGTTTTTACATTCGTTTTGCTGATGGCATCAAATCCCCCATACACATTGGTTACCTCTTTAATGCCATGTGCTTTGAGCATAGAAGAAGCAATTACCGAACGGTAGCCACCTGCACAATGTATGGTGTATGCTTTTTCCTTATCAAGTGCGGCAATAGCGGCAGGCAAGCTGCGCAGTGGAATGTTTTCTGCATCCACTACATGTAGTTTATGGTATTCGTCAGATCTACGTACATCGAGAATATTCAGCGAATCGGC
>DAINOB010000050.1:0-278 GCA_036735585.1 Cytophagales bacterium
AACCCCGAAGGGGTGATAGAATTCGTTCATTCCTTTGGCAGGAGCGAGACGCTTGCGCCAGCATGAGGAGTTGTCGGATTGCAAATCCTACGATCGAGCTTCTGGATTGCAAATCCAGAAGAGCGGTAAGAGCTGCCACAATACCAACAAGGCTGGAAGATACTCTTTGCCTTTTTCTACCTTCCTATTCCATCCACTTGTTTATGCCTCTTAGGTTGGGTGATTGCGCTTTATCCTTTCGGTTCGTCAAACCAATCACCTCACTTACTTCTTCATAA
>DAINOB010000050.1:288-11395 GCA_036735585.1 Cytophagales bacterium
CAACAAGAGCAAAGAGAGACGCTCCCCGATAGCAGTGCAGGCTGCGCTAGCATGAGGTCTTTGTTAAAAGTCATGATCATCGTTAGTCTCAGCAGCAATACTCACTTCCAGATACCCGCTCTTTCTCAATAATCTTACAGCTTGGCACAATACCACAGCTATGTAATGTATGCCGGAGTTTTACATTTTTTTTCAAAAAGGGTCACTTGATATTTGACCCTGAAATAACCAATCAAAGAAAACCTCCATGCAACGTTCCAACGCATTTTTTGATCACCTGCCAACCAATCAGGTGAGAGAACATGGAATTATCTCCCAAATCAGGCATAGTTTAGAATTAAGTTATGTGAGTACCCATGCACGCTTTTAACCTTAACATGAAGAAAAGAATCCGATATTTTTCTTATCTGCTGTCCATACTGTATTTCCTAGGAGCACTTTGGCTAGGCACAGAGCTATTCAGAGAAACAGCATTAAACACCCATGCAACTGATAACCTTAGAATATGGATGGGAATTATTCCTCTCAACTACCTTACAATTCTGCTGATGTTGGTAGGCATAGCCACCATCAGTTTGTTGATCACCAGCAGCAATACTGGAGAAACGCTCATCATCCAACAGATGCAGGATGTACAAGACAAGCAGAAGCTGCAACAGGATCTGGACCACATGGATGAGTTTAAGAAACTCGAACAAGAAGTTTTGAGGCATGCAGATCATGTGCTTTTAGATGCTAAGCTCAACGATTTTCAACGCTGTGAGACCATGGTACACTATGTATGTGCTCAACTCAAAGCTGGTCAAGGGATTTTATATAAGGCCAAGCATGACCAAGTTCGCAGTCTACAAATGGTGGTGGGGTATGCGCTAAGTCTTCCTGACAGTGCTACACTTGAGTTTGAATTTGGAGAAGGTCTTGCCGGTCAAGCGGCAAAAGAACAAAAGATGATCAATGTACATGGCATTCAAGCTCACCACGCACCTATAGTATCGGGTTTGGGCAGGTCTGTGCCTTCTCATTTGTTGATTTGCCCCATCGTGCGCGATCACAAAACTATTGGAGTATGGGAAATAGGTTCTTTTACTCCTTTCAACCAAGACCATGAAAGACTTATGAAAGAGGTTGCCTTTAAGATATCTGACACCCTTGACAGACTACAGCCATGATTTGGAACAAACTGAAAATAGCTTTTAAAATCAAAGCACTGGTACTGACCATGGTTGTGCTGGTATTCGCCTTACTGTCATACACAGCGTATTTGATTTTTTATAAAGCACTTTTATCTGAAGCCACAAAGGAAGTTACACTGCTCAATCAATACAAAGAGGAGCAGCTTTTTGAACTCAATTTGAGAGCTGAAGCATTTGTAAAGGATGCAGCATTGCCCATTGAGCAGTATCTGCAAGCTGAAAGTAGCAACGTGGACCCTTCTTTAAATGAACTTTACAACCAGCTTAAAAGCATGGAAGGCGGTGCTCAGATCGCTGGAATCTATATATCCAATAGTGCAATGCAAGGAGGGGATTTATCCTTGACCCCAGAAAATTTGGGTATCCAAAATCTTGATGAATTTTTAGGGAATAGCTCCTACAAGCTTGGGCAGATTCAATATGTGGAAGATCGACTGCTAATGCCTGCGGTGTTGCGCATGAGTAGTGGGGAAATTGTGCTACTTACCATTAATCATACACCTACTTTGAATTATTGGCTGAAAAAAGGCAAGGAGAGCAATGCAGCGGTTACACAATTCTTCCTCTTGCGAAGCAAAGATACGTTGACATTGGTTTCTCTGGAAGGAAGTAAAATTATTACAACAGCCGATTCAGACAAATTCCCTTTTCTCGTAGGGGTATTTGAAGGCACATCAGGGTCTGGCGAATGGAAGACGGAAGAATCTGGATATTTGACAGCTTGGCTTCAAGTACAAAGCATACAAGGTGGATTTATATCTTCTATAGCCACGAGGGATGTTTTAGCACCCTTAAACAGCTTGATTAAGCTATTTCTAGGAGTAGGAGCGGTGGTATTGTTGGTCAGTTTTCTGATTACAGCTATTTTCTCTAATGTATTGATTCAGCCACTGAATGATCTGAAAGGGAAATTGAGTTTGATTGGCCAGGGGATATTGCCCGAGAATCTAGAAATCAACAGTGAGGATGAGGTAGGAGAAATGACCGTGAAAGTCAATTCTTTGGTAGATGGATTGAAACGTACAGCAGTTTTTGCCAATAAAATAGGTAAAGGGAATTTCGATGCAGAGTTTAAGCCACTCAGTGAGCAGGATACACTAGGCAAGGCATTGATAGAGATGCGAGACAGCTTGCAGGAATCTGAAAAGCGGGACAATGAGCGCAATTGGATTGTAAGCGGCATTGCTGAAATCGGGCAAATATTACGCAGTCACAGCTCGCTTGATTTACTAGGCGATGAAGTAGTCTCCTATATGTGCAACCGCATACGTGCAGTACAAGGCGCCATTTATTTGGCAGAGGAAGAAGATGGAAAGCAACAACTGCATTTGAACGCCTGCTATGCCTACAACCGTAAAAAACACCATAAGCAATTTCTAAAATTAGGAGAGGGACTTGCAGGGCAGGCAGCCATAGAAAAAGCCACGATTTACAGAGTTGAAATTCCACATAACTACGTGACCATTACCTCTGGATTGATTGATGAACAAAGGCCGAACAACATTCTCATAGTTCCCTTGATATCCAATGAAGAGGTATTTGGCGTGTTGGAATTTGCCGCCTTTGAAAAATTGAATCCACGCGAAATTCGATTTGTAGAGGAAACTGCAGAAATCATTGCCCGAACTATTTTTAACATTACGGTGAATGATCGCACTCGTAAGCTTTTAGAAGAATCACAAAAGCTGGCGAAGGACCTGCAAGCCAGGCAGGAAGATTTAAGGCGAAATGCGGAAGAGATGGAGCGTACCCAAGAGGAGCTCCGTAATTCTAATGTAAAGCTGGAAGATCAAATAGAGGAAGTAAATCGTACGCAAAAGCGTATGCAGGTATTGCTGGAAAATGCCTCTGAGGTCATTACGATCTATGAAGAAAACAGCACCATTCGATATATCTCGCCATCAGTAGAAAGCATTCTTGGATACTCACCAGAGGAGTTGATTGGAACCAGTGATATACAGCACTATCATGAATTGGGCGCTCAGGATTTTAAAGCAATGTTCAACAAGCTCTTAACCCAACCAGAAGAGCAGGTGACCATTCAGTTCAGTTATACTAGAAAAAATGGAGAGCAGGTATGGCTGGAGGCTACTGGGAAAAACATGCTTTCTGATCGGGCAATTCAAGGCATAGTGGTAAACACCCGAAACATTACCGAGCGCAGAAGAGCAGAGAAAGAAGCTAGAATGCGCGGGCAGATGCAGGCTTTGTCAGAAAACTCACCTGATATCATTGCCCGATTGAGCAAAAACAAGGAGTTTTTCTACATCAATCCTGTTATTGAAACCTATACTGGGTTTGAGCCTGAGCATTTCTTACAGCGTTCTTTGAAAGATTTATCTCTTGAAAACGGTCTTGTAGATGCTTGGGGTGGAATTATCGATCAAGTAGTGGATCGTGACGATAAACTTACTACTGAGATTGATTTCCCTTCTGAACTAGGCAAGCGTGTATTTAATGTAAATGCCATTCCGGAATACGGAGATCGTGAGAATCTAGAATCTGTGCTGCTAGTGTTGCATGACATTACCTCGCGAAAGATTATTGAACTTGATGTGCAAAACAAAAACAAGAAAATCACAGAAAGTATCAATTATGCCAAGCGCATTCAAGGAGCCATACTTCCTGATAATAAGTCCATCAAACGAGTGTTGAAAGACTCCTTTATTTACTACAAGCCAAAAGATGTAGTATCTGGAGATTTCCCTTGGTTTATGCAAAAAGGTGATGACTTATACATCGCAGCCGTAGATTGTACTGGGCATGGGGTTCCGGGAGCTTTGATCTCTCTGATCGGATACTTCCTGTTGAATGACATAGTAGGTGGCGAAAAGATGAAAGACCCTGGAGGCATACTCACTCTACTAGATGAGAAAGTGACAAAGACCTTAAAACAAGACACCGAAGACTCCCAAACCCGTGACGGCATGGATGTAGCCTTTTGTAAGATCAATCTTAAAAAGAAGAAGCTAGAGTATGCAGGTGCACATCGCCCTTTGTATATGCTCAAAAACGGAGAGTTGCAAGAGTTCAAAGGCGATAAGTTCCCAATTGGTGGCGCACAGTACAAGACACGTACAGCATTTACCAATTATGAAATAGATATTGAGGAGGGAGATAGAATATTCTTCTGCTCTGATGGATTCCCAGATCAATTCAATGCCGAGAACAAGAAATTTTCACCCAAGCGTATAAGAGAGCTTATACAGCAGCATCACGATATTCCGGTATATGAAATGCATGAGGTAATGGCCAATGAATTTGAAACTTGGAAAGGCAATACCCGTCAACTTGACGATGTATTGATGATTGGTATTGGATTTTAATCAAACAAAAACACACCTAATTTTTAAACTTAATTAAATCAAAAACTACAAAGCACAGTCCCTATGAACACAACGTATGTATATGATCTTCATAAACTTATGGTTGAGCGCAGACTCATCCTGGTGTATGAAGGTGAATTCACTCAAGAAATTACCAAATCAGTATTGGCCATGGCAGAGCGCAATCTTGACTCCGTGGGAGAAGATTCTAACATCAAGCGCAAGGTATTCAACGTGATGGTGGAGTGTCTGCAAAATATCTGCAAGCATGCCGATGAACTGGCAGCAGAGGATCGCTCATTAAATACCGCCATTTTTATGATCGGCAAAGAAGAAAGCGACTACACCATTACCTCTGGAAACTTTATGCTCACTGAGAATGTGGCCTATCTGGAAGAGAAGCTCAATGAGATCAATGGTTTGGATAAAGACGGTTTGAAAGAACTCTACAAAAGCATCATCAAGAACACCAGTCTTTCAGAAAAAGGTGGAGCAGGACTAGGATTTGTAGATATGGCCAGAAAATCGGGTCAGAAGTTGGAGTTTTCATTCACCAACGAAGATGGAAAGCATACATTCTTTTCATTGAAAACTAAGATATCAAGAAGCAAGGAAGAATAATTCATCACTTAAAAACTTATAATAAATACCACTACCATGAATGTACTTAATCTAGAAGGCACAGAAGATACCCCAAGGATATTGCTCGATAAATCAAATGGAATTTTTGAACTTTCAGGTCGCTCTCTTCCAGAGGATGCATCTGAGTTCTACACTCCTGTATTTGAATGGCTAGAAGCATACACAACGAGTCCAAATGCTAAAACCGATTTTGTTTTTAAATTGGAATACTTTAACACTGCTTCTTCAAAAATCATTTTGGATATACTCAGCAAATTAGAAGATGTATCAGGAACCACCATACACTGGTACTATCAAGAAGATGATGAAGATATGCAAGAGGCCGGTGAGGAGTTTTCTGAGCTCGTAGAGATCCCCTTCGAAATGAAGGCCCATTAATTTGGCACCACCTTTTTTAAGATTCGTTATACAAACACCTAAAGTTCTAGAAGCCATAATTCATGAGTGAGGAAATACTCAAAGCACTTACCACCTTGTTTGCCATCATTACCAAACAGGAAGATGGCACCTCTGAAAAGGAAAGGGAGTTTGTGATCCAATTTTTCAGGACACAACTACCTCAGGATGCTGTGGCGGAGTATCTCAGTATGTATGATGAGCTGGCAGAATTTAACAAACCAGAAGAAGTAAGTGCAGAGCCTAAAAAAGCCAGACTCACTTCGGTAAAAGATTCTGTTAAAACTTTGGCCATGTGTAAGAAGATCAATAAGACGCTTACACAGAAGCAAAAGGTGGTAGTACTTATTAAGCTTCTAGAGCTTTGTCATGTAGAAAATGCCGTCAGTGAATTGCGTTCACAGATCATCGATACGGTGGCAGAAGTATTTAACATTGACAAACAAGAGTTTTCGCTTATTGAGTCTTTTGCCACAGCCGAACGTCTGGAAAAGTTAGATTTTGAAGATATTCTCTATGTGGATGGTAAGGACGAAGCTCCTTTGTTCAGTGCACATCACATTTTTGTAACTGGGTTCAAAGGCGTACTGCTGTTCATGCAGGTCACTTCCGTGGACTTATATTTTGTGCGATATATTGGGGATAGCGAGACTCAGCTCAATGGATTTGCTATAAAGAGCGGACAGGTAAGCCTCTTTTCCAATGGCAGTGTGATTAAGCCTAGTTCTGGTGCACCTTTTTATTACAATGAGATTGTCAGCGGTTTTCAAAGTGATCGGAAGAGTGTTCAACTTTCATTCAATGTTCGCAATCTAGAGTTTAAATTTCCAAATGGAGCCGTAGGCCTGCGCGACATAAATCTGTCTGAAGGTCCGGGAAGCCTTATTGGCATCATGGGCGCCTCAGGATCTGGAAAGACTACTTTATTGAACGTATTGGCAGGAATAGAAAAGCCAAGTGTAGGTGAGGTGACCGTAAATGGAATCAATATCCATTCTGAAAAAGAGAAGATTGAAGGCGTGATCGGCTATATAGCCCAAGATGATATTCTATTTGAGGATCTTACGGTGTTTGAGAATCTATTTTTCAACGCCAAGCTTTGTTTTAAAGACAAATCGAAGGAGGAGCTGATCCAACTTGTAGAGGAGACTCTAGGAAACTTAGGGCTGCTACACATTAAAGAACTGAAAGTGGGCAATGTGCTCAACAAGAAGATTTCAGGGGGGCAGAGAAAGCGCTTGAATATAGCCTTGGAATTGATCCGCGAGCCTTCCATCCTTTTTGTAGATGAACCCACCTCTGGACTAAGCTCCAGAGACAGCGAGAATGTAATTGAATTGCTCAAAGAACTGGCACTCAAGGGCAAGCTCATATTTGTAGTGATCCATCAGCCATCCTCAGACATCTACAAGATGTTTGATAAGATGTTTTTGATGGATACTGGTGGCTACCCCATTTTCAACGGCTATCCTATTGATGCTGTCACCTACTTTAAAAGAGTTACCAACCAAGTAGATGCGGAGCGCGGACAATGCTACACCTGTGGTAATGTAAATCCTGAGCAGATATTCAACATCATTGAAGCCAAGGTTGTCAATGAATATGGGCAATATACACCTCAACGCAAGGTAACGCCCGTGCAATGGGGAGATCTATTCAAGGATCGTTTTTCGCTCAAAAGGGTAGAGGACATTCAAGAAGCACCTCCTACATCCTTGGCTATACCCAGTAGGCTCAGCCAGTTGGCCATTTTCATCCAGCGCGACTTGCTCTCTAAGATTACCAATACCCAATACATGGTTATCAATCTGCTGGAAGCACCATTTCTGGCACTTCTGTTGGCATTTATCATTCGCTACAACAATACGGAAGAAGGTACCTATCTCTATAGGTTCAATGAAAATATCCCTGCGTTTTTACTTATAGCTGTAATTATTGCCCTCTTTATGGGCCTCACAGTTAGTGCAGAAGAGATCATCAAGGATAGAAAAATTCAAAAGCGCGAATCTTTTTTAAACCTATCCAGATCCAGCTATCTCCTTTCAAAGGTTGCAATCTTATTTCTACTCAGTGCGGTACAGACCTTCACATTTGCCTTGTTGGGCAATCTTATTTTAGATATTGACGGGATGATCATTCCCTATTGGTTGGCCTTGTTCAGTGTTTCATGTTTTGCCAATATGCTGGGGCTCAATATTTCAGCAAGTTTTAACAGTGCCATTACCATATATATCCTTATCCCGCTGCTGTTGATTCCACAAATGATTTTGAGCGGGGCTATTTTTTCTTTTGACAAGCTGAATGATTGGTTGAGCAGCAAAGGAAGAGTACCTATAGTTGCAGATTTTATGGCTTCACGTTGGGCATTTGAGGCTATGGCTACTCATCAGTATAAGAACAATGACTATGAGTACTTCCTCTATGATTTTGAGATGCTGGAAAGCAAGGCAAATTACATTAAGGCGTATTTAATCCCCGAATTGCAAAACAGAATCGAAAAAGCTCGCAGTGCAGAAATGAAAGGAGAGGAAATGCGTACGGAGTACGTACGTCAAATGAACATCATCAAGGAGGAAATAGATAAGCTCAGTTCAGAAAAACTCATCAGCCCTATTCCTTCAGCCTATGACTTCTCAGCTCAAAACAATGACAAACTATATCCTCAATTGTATGGATTTTTAGATCAAACGGATGAATACTACACAGGCATTCTTGGTATGGCCGAGGATAAAAAAGAGCAAGTTTTTGCTTTTATGGACAACATGAGTACCGATGTTTCCTTAACCGATATCAAGAATAGATACCACAATGAAAGCTTGGCAGAAATGGTGAAAAACCTAAAATCAAAAAGCAGGATTGAGGAATATCAAGGTCAGTTGCTTCAACAGATTGATCCCATCTACAAGCTCCCTGAAAACATCAGAAACATATTTGACTACAGTACCCATTTCTTAAGTCCTGAGAAGCACTTTTTGGGCGGATATTTTGACACATTTTGGTTCAACCTTACAGTGATTTGGTTTATGACCATTCTGCTTTACCTCGCGCTTTACTATGAATTACTCAAGCGATTGATAGACTTCATGGGTTCTTGGTCAGAGAAAAGTAAGTTTCAAAAACGCTAATGGCAAAAACACATACCCTTGACAGGGAATTTCTTACATGAAAAAAGCGCAACTCTTGACTTTGTTTTTCGGTATACAAAGCATTGTACATATTTTCGAATCAAATTTTAATTAGCAGTATGTCAACAAGCCTCCCAATCATCAGCTCCACACCCACTCAACTTCAATTACGAAAATGAAATATTCTTTTATATGTATCAGCGTACTGCTCACCTTGGTGGTGTCTTCTTGCGGGGAGAGCAAAAAGGAAAAGCAGAAAGAACTTTTGGCTAGCCTTGAATCCTCCAATGAAGGTGGACCCGCTATAGCAGATGAAGCATTTAGAAATATCATTGAATCTATTCCCTCTCCTCTAGAAATCTCCTTCTTGATCAAAGAAACTGGGGGCAAATACAATAAAGATATGCTCAATCCTGTGGAGCACTTGAGCAGTTACAACACCAATTTCAAAAGGGCCATCAATTTGGGGGTGTATGGCACTGATTTAGGCTACGCCAATATTTACAACCAAAATCAAGATGCTTTGTATTACCTTAATTGCATCCGAGATTTGGCAGATCAGCTTAACATTGGGCAGTTTTTCGATTTTCAAACCATACGCAAACTCGCTAGCAATTCTAACAATCTGGATTCCTTGTTATTGGCCACCACCACCAACTTTGAGCGCATTAATAGTTCTCTTCAGGATCAGAAAAGAGCAAATTTAAGTTTACTTATTCTCACGGGAGGCTGGTTAGAAGCTCTTCATATTACCCTACAAGTAAACTTGATGGGAGAAAACGAAATGCTTAAAGAGCGTATCGGGGAACAGAAGATCATCCTCTCGCAAATTCTTAAGCTTTTGGAATATTATCAAAAAGACATGAACTTTGTGCAACTCAACAACGACTTACGAGAGCTGAATAGGCATTTTGAGGGAGTGATTATTACCTACACGGATGAAGAGCCTACTGTAGAAGAGGTGGATGGCATTTTGATGGTAGTGAGCAAAACCAAAAGCGTAGTTCAAATATCTCCAGAGACATTGGATGCAATTACTAACAAGACTATTGAAATTAGAAAAAAGATAATCAGCTGATGCATCACTCTATGTTTAAGACCAAAGCACTTATCTCCTACGCACTCATTCTGTCCCTGATGTCACCAGCAGGTGTATCAGCCCAGTGCGATCCGGACAAGCAGATGAGCACCTGTGTATCAAAACTGGCAACAGGATACACTTTCTTAAAAAGCTATAAGATCGCAGGAGAGAAGGAAATTGAATATTCCTATGTGTTCACCAAGGATACCAACTACGTTCTCAACCTGTGCAATAAAGACGGGGAGTCAAACAACATGGTGGTAACCTTGTATGATGCCAACAGAAATAAAATAGCATCGAATGTAATCGGAGACAAGTTCCTGCCAGCCATTGGCTATAGATGTGGAGCTACAGGAATATATTATTTCACCATCTCCTTCCAAAACAATTTGGAGCCTTGTGGAGTGAGCGTTTTAGGATTTAAGCGTTAATCAAAACTCAAATAAGGTCGCAATCGAGCAACATCCTCAGGGCTGAATGCTTTGGATGAAAGTAAATCAGTTTCGCCCGTAGCAGGTCCTTTATTCGTTCTATAGGCTATCCAGATAGAGGCTTTTCTCTTGGTCATATAAGGATGAGCAGCCAACTCCTCGATAGTTGCGCTGTTGATATTCATCGCTCTGCTCTTAAAGTCAGCTTGAATAAAGACTTGAGTGTAGAGTTTGAGAAGCCAAATTGAATCTAATCCCCAAACCTCAGCAAATTGAAGGGTGTCCACAAAGCCGCCAAGCTTGTCTCTGTATTTTATAATGCGCGAGGCGGTGTAAGCACTAATTCCCTGTAATGCTTCTAATTGAGCAGAATCAGCCGTGTTGATGTCAATTCTGTTTACCAACGTAGGTTTACGGGTGTAAAGCTTTTCTTTGTATTCAACCGAAGGCTTCACTTCTGGAACAATAGCAACATAAGGCTTTAATTGATCAATTAGTGAAGGAGGCAAGCCGTATAGTTTTGACAAATCTTCCGGTGACTTAAACTTTCCCCCAGCATCACGATATCTTACTAGTCTATCAGCCTGCCAAGAAGTAAATCCCAAAGAAATCAATTCAGACTCGGTGGCGGTATTGGGATCAAAAGCAAATAGCTTCTGCTTTTTTAAATTCTTCGGATAAGTCTTTTTAGGGGTAACCTCCGAAAATGCATTGGAGTTTTTTGCCACTTGGGCTTCTAACTCGGCTAACATAATGCGATCAAGACTGTCATGATATATTTCTGAAGAGGAACCCGTGCTTATTTGCAGCAATCGAGGTCCAATCAACGCCAGTAGAATTATTGAGAATAAAAAGAGCACTGCCTGTGCTTCAGTGCGTGTATATCCATAGGTTTCCTGAAGCCTGATGCGAA
>DAINOB010000051.1:0-11375 GCA_036735585.1 Cytophagales bacterium
GTGAGTTCACAGCCGCAAATCATCGGAGCTGTATCCACACAGTCTTTGAATGTCAGCAATGCATCTGACTCATGGTCTACCCTAAGCCGCGACCGTATTTTATGGTATAAATTTGATTCCAATGCTGCGGATTCTTCTGGAAATAATTTGGATGCCACACTTGTTGGAGGCACCAGTTTTACAACCGATCGTTTTGGTAATTCTATAGGTGCTCTACAATTAAATGGAACAAATGGGCATGCAGTGGCTCCACCAGGAGTTTATTTTGATGGTTCTCCATTTACAGTTAGCAGTTGGGTGCGCCCAGTAACCTTCAATAATTGGAGCCGTGTCTATGATTTTGGCAGGGGACAAGCCAATGAGAATGTGCTTGGGGCTATCTCTCAAACTACAACAGGAAGAGTTGCCGCACAAAACTATAATGCTGGCCCAGGCAATAGGGTTGATGCATTAAATGGAATGATCCTTAATGAATGGAATCACTATGTGGTGCGGTTTAATGGAACCTTGATAGAGATTTTTATTAATGGACAATTGATTGCATCTGGCAATGGAAGCTCACCAAGATTGGTTTCAAGAGCTTTCTGCTACATAGGACGCAGCAATTGGGCAGCCGATGCATTTGCCAATGCTGCTTTTGATGATTTCATGATCCATAGTAGGGCACTATCAGACGATGAGATCAAGACAATGGCTAGTGATGGGGTAGTACATTATAACCGCACCCCCTGCGTGAATTCTGTATTGGAACTAGGTGGACCCCAAATACAAGGTGCTACCTACAGCTGGTCGGGTCCAAACGGTTTTATTTCCTCTAATTTGTTCAATACCATTTCAAACGCTACAGCAGCAAACAGCGGAAACTATACGTTGACCATTACAAGACCCCCATGTGCTGCATTCAGCCAAACCACTGCAATAGCTGTGGTCAATCCCGGCTCACAGCCCACGGTCAATTTCACCGGACTACCCGATACTACTTTTGTCGGTAGGCCCAATAGCACGTTAACGGGTATTCCGGCCACCTCGGTATTTACAGGGCCGGGTATTCAGAATGTAAATCAATTCAACCCGACACTGGCGGGAGTAGGTACCCATACCATTTACTATCAGGTATCGGGAACCGGTGGTTGCATTACCAGCTTCAGCAGGCAGGTGGTGGTACTTCCCGGATTTAATATGCAAAATGGTGTTGATACAGCTTGTACAGGCTCATTCTATGATTCTGGCTTTGGCACTGCCAACTACGGCCCTAATGAAAACTTCACACAAACCTTCTGCTCAGGCAACTCGGATAAACTTCGCTTCACCTTTACGCAGATGAGTTTAGGAGCAGGGGATACACTTTGGGCCTACGATGGCAACTCCACCAGCGGGAAATTGCTCGGAATGTATATTCAGAATTCCAGACCTGACATTATTTGGTCAGACGGAAGCTGCATTACCTTTCGCTTTACAAGCAATGCCACCAATCAGGCTACTGGATGGACCTCCACTTTTCAATGTCTAGCAGATCCTGCTGTGAGTAGGAATTTTAGTTTGGGTGCAGGTATCAGTGTAGTATGTGACGGAAAAGTATACGATCCCGCAGGAACCGGAAACTACGGATTTGGCTATAATGTACAGACGTTTAAATCTCGAAATGGAGAACGTTTGCGAATGGATGTATTTGAGTTCAACATCAATTTCAACAATGGGGGACATTGGCTGCGTGTCTACGATGGGCCTTCTACAGCGTTTCCATCCTTGGGTCAATTCAATTCATGCTGTGCTCCTCCCACCGTGTTTACCTCCACGGGGGAATTTCTAACAGTAGAATTTGATGCCACCAACACCAATGCAGGTGTAGGCTCTCGGGCAGGATTTGGAATGGATATAAGTTGTTTTGGATCCGCTTTGCCCGAGTTTTTGATGAGCGACTCTTCTGTTGTAAATACTTGCTCCGGAGTTTTTTATGATAATGGAGGGCCAAATAATAATTACACCAACAATGCATCTTTTGAAAAGACCTTCTGTAGCAACAATGGTCAACTCCTTAGATTTGACTTTACCAGAAATGCCACCCAGTTTGGTGCAGGAGACACGCTTTGGGCTTACGATGGCAATAGTAGTCAAGCACCCTTGCTGGGGATATACATTGCTGGAAGTGAAATAAATCCGGTAAAATCATCTGGTACCTGTCTCACCTTTCGATTTTTTAGTAACAATACAGGAACCGGACGAGGATGGCAGTCGCTCATCAGTTGCGTAGCTGCGCAAAGTCCGCAGGATACTATTTTCACTACAAGTGGGCTTCGTACCACCTGCAATGCCATTGTTGAAGACGATTCAAAAGAATTTGCTTACGGGCAAGGCTATTCTATGCAAACTTACAAATCCCGCAATGGGGAGCGATTGCGTTTTCAGCGCACATTGTTTCAAATCAATGGGAACAATGGTGGACATTGGCTTCGGATCTATGATGGGCCTAGCACAGCATTTCCGCTCATAGGGGCTTATAACAATTTCAATTTTTTACCTGCATCCATTGAAAGCACCGGTGAGTACTTGACCTTTGAATTCGACCGCACCAATACCGCAGCAGGATTTGGCTCTCAACAAGGTTATAGAGGCTTACTCACCTGCACAACACCAGCTTTACCGGTTTTTACTCTCAAAGATACCATCCAGAATGTCTGTGAAGGGGTTTTTACGGATGATGGAGGATTGAATCAAAACTATTCCAACAACTATTCCGCCACCCATACTTTCTGCTCTGAAAACGGGCAGCTGCTACAGATCTCGTTCAATGTAAACAATACACAGTTTGGCACAGGCGATACGCTTTGGGCTTATGATGGCCCGAATACCAATGCTCCACCTTTGGCTACCTATTTTCAAGGCTCAAGAATTGAGACTCTTACCTCATCAAGTACTTGCCTTACTTTCAGGTTTACTTCCAATGCCAGTTCAACGGGTAGAGGATGGCAGGGAATCATTAAATGTGTGAACACTCCTCCCAGTGTGGTTAACTACGTGATGAGTAGCGGAAGTAGAAATGTGTGTAATGGCTCATTCTTAGATCCAGGTGGAACAGGAAATTACAGCGTTGGCTCTGGTCAAACCTATACTCAAACTTTCACATCCTATAGCAACGAGCGAATCCGTGCAACCAGAAATAGTTTCTCAATAAATGGCAACAATGGAGGGCATTGGCTTGATGTTTATGACGGGCCGTCAATCGGTTCACCACTCATAGGCAGTTACAACAATTTCAATTTCCCACCAGTAGCATGGCAATCTTCTGGAAGTAGCCTTACTTTCAGATTTAGGGCTACCAATACGGCAGCAGGAAGCGCCTCGGGTTGGGATATTTCCTTCTCCTGCTTCACCGGCAGTCCCATTGATGTAGATGTATTGAATTCTCCAGTATGCCAGGGAGCAAGTCTAAGCATACCTTTCACCCTTAACGATACAGTTGGCAGTGGGAATGTATATACAGCCCAGTTGAGCGATTCCACCGGAAACTTTGCCAATGCAGTGAACATAGGTACACTCAGCTCTACTTTGGGTAGCGGCACCATCACTGCCACTATACCCACCAATAGGCCTGCTGCATCGGGTTATCGCATCAGGGTCAATTCCAGCGTTCCTGTGCAACTGGGGTCTCAAAGCCCCAATCCGATCACAATTTTAGCAATACCTGTTCAGCCTGCCTCTATCAGCGTAAGCGGTTCCACCAATTTCTGCGATGGCATAGGCACAGCAAACCTGTCCATTCCCAACCAACAGGGTATGAACTACCGATGGCTGAAAGACGATACCATTGAGGTTGGAACAAATAGCCGGTTTTATACTGCTACCTCCCCTGGGATATATAAAGTAGAGATAAGTGGTTCTTGCGATACCTTGATTTCGAACACCTCGGTAACCATCAATGCCATTACTGCTCCCATAGCACCCTCAATCACAGCAGGTGGGCCTACTGCTTTTTGTTCAGGCGGCAGTGTTCAATTGTCCATTGCGCCACAGATAGGCATGACCTATCAATGGCTAAGGGGCACTACCAACATTGGAACCAACAGCCCTACCTTCACAGCTTCTGTTGCCGGAAATTATTCCGTGCGAGTGAGTAACGCCTGTGGATTGGTGACGAGTCTGGACACAGTTGTGGTGACCATCACGGGTTCTGCTCCCACGATACCAACCATTACTACCGGAAGTGCTACTACATTTTGTACAGGAGATAGTGTGTTGCTCTCTATCCCGACTCAGGCAGGGGCAAGCTACCAATGGAGAAGAGGTGGTCTAAATATCGGAGGAAATACGAATGTGTTGGCAGCTAACCAATCCGGAGCTTATACAGTAATCGTTACGAACAATTGTGGTTCTGCTAATTCGGGCAACACCATCAATGTGGTAGTCAATTCGGCTCCAAGTGCTCCTTCCATTGCTACCAATGGACCCACCACCTTCTGCACAGGAGGAAGTGTTCAGCTTTCAGTTCCCGCACAGGCAGGTGTTACCTATCAGTGGAGGCAGGGTAGTACCAATATCGGCACCAGCAACAATACCTTTACCGCTACCGCGGCCGGAGTATATTCTATCAGGTTAACAAATAGCTGTGGAGTGGCATTTTCAACTGATTCAGTCACGGTAACCATTAGTGGCACTTTGCCTGCTGCTCCTACCATTAGTAGTACAGGAGCCCTTACATTCTGTGCCGGTGATAGTGTATTGCTTTCAGTACCCGCAGTGGTTGGAGTCACCTATCAATGGAGGCAAGGCACCAATAATGTTGGGGGAAATTCTAATCAGTTTTATGCAAAGCAAAGCGGAACTTTCACTGTGGTGCTCAATAATGTTTGTGGCAATATCACCAGCACCAATTCTATAGCGGTTACAGTGAACAACTTACCTGCAACACCTACCATTCAAGCCAGCAGCTCTACTACCTTCTGCCCTGGGCAAAATGTGACACTCACTTCCCCTTCTGGCTTTAGTAGCTATCTCTGGAGTAATGGACAAACGAGCAGTAGCATTAACGTGGATAGCAGTGGTACCTTCACCGTGCGTGTAGTGAATGCAAGCGGATGTACATCTGCCGTTTCTGTGCCAATTACTACTACGCTTGCCAGTGCACCTTCAGCACCGGTAGTTGTAGCCGCACCCTCCATCTGCTCGGGTCAGTCTGCTACGGCACAGGTAAGCGGTACAGGTACCATTACCTGGTTTGCCAACCCAAGTGGGGGTACTTCCATAGGTACCGGAGCATCTTATAACACTGGAACACTTAACCTAACCACCATTTTCTATGCTGAAGCTTCTATTGGCTCTTGTATCAGCCCTCGTATAGCAGTTACTATCACCGTGAGGCCAAGCCCAGTAGCAGCATTAGGTACGGTAGTCAACAATCTTTGCCACAGCTCTAGCACTGGAAGCATTACTACCGTGATTGGAAGTGGCACCGCGCCCTTTAATTATCTTTGGAGTAATGGAGCGGCAACACAAAACATCAACAATTTGCCTGCTGGTAGTTACAGCCTCACAGTAACCGATTCCAACGGATGCCAAACTACACTCAGTAATATTACTGTAACACAGCCTGCGCAAATCAATATTGCAGGCAATGTGACCAATGCAGGATGTGCTGGTCAAAGTAATGGAGCAATTACCCTGAACGTGACAGGTGGGGTAGCACCTTACACCTTTAGCTGGAGCCATGGCCCTACTACCTCAGGTGTCAGCAATCTTGCCGTGGGCAGTTATACCGTTACTGTGACAGATGCCAACAATTGCGTTCGAATTTCTAGTCCGTTTAATGTTTCTCCACAAGCACCTGTCACCGTCACACCTACTATCAGTAGTCCACTTTGCTTTGGGGGTAATGGCAGCATCAATTTATCAATCAGTGGCGCTTCAGGGCCCTTTACTTACTTATGGAGCAACAACGCTACTTCACAAAATTTGACAAATGTGCCTGCCGGCAGCTACTCAGTGACAATCATAAACCAAGGCTGCACCACGCAAGCAGGGCCTTATGTGATCAATCAGCCATCACAATTAAGTGCCACGGCACAGATCACCAACTTCAATCCGCCCAATCAGCAAGGTTCAATCGTCTTGACAATTCTTGGAGGAACAGCCCCCTTTACCTACTTATGGAGTCACGGGCCTACCAGCAAGGATGTATTCAACCTATTTCCAGGTTTTTACTCGGTTACCATTACCGATGCCAATGGATGTACCTTCCAGCAAACCTACCAAGTTGATTTTGGGTTGGGTCTGCTCAATTCCTCTACATCTGTAGAAGTGGAGTTGTATCCGAATCCTGCTTCTGAGATCGTAAAGGTTCAAGCTCGTGGAGTCAATACAAGAACTACCATGGAGATATTGAGTATGAAGGGGATACTATTATTCAAATTTGAACTAGAACCTGATCAACAAATACAGATTTCGGTCGGTGAATTGCCAAGCGGTGTTTATTTGGTAAGGTTAAGCAACTCTAATTTAAATGTAGTAAGAAAACTAGAAGTCTTACGATAAGTAAGAATAAACACACCATTGTATGTAAACCGCTCCGAAGTATTTGGAGCGGTTTTTAAAATTTTGTGCTAAAACTATTTCTGAATAATGTTTCTATTGAAAGAAACTTCGTGTATCAATCGATACCTCAATCAAAGAAAATTGAATTATATTGTGTATATTTTTACTGCTGTTGTGCATGTTGGTTGCTGCACAAAGCGGGATTGCAATCCAGCTAGGGCCAATTTTCTTATTCTATTTGAAAATTTTCAGCATGAAGACCTTGAACCTGTGTTGGTCTATCAGTTAAATAAAGGCTCAAATACATTGGCTGATTCCATGAAGTATTTCCTGAGCGGAGGAGAGCTATTGGTAGATATGACAAGGCCGGGTAATTTTAACTTCAACGACTATACTTATGTGTTCAAGACAAAAGTTCCTACATACGATACATTATCAAATGTAAACTATCAAATTGATTTTGAAAATATTAAATGCAATAGATGCTTTCCGGTAAGATTCAATAAAGAATTCTATCCTGTTCTTTCAACTATTGAATTTGAGCATAATGGAATTAAAAGCATAGGCAACACAACGGTTGTCTTCAATAAGCCATAAGACAGATCACTTTCAGCTTATGATTAATTTAGTTAGGCTTCATTGTAATTGAACCATTCATGAATAAAAAGGTATCACAAAGATATATCTTATCTATTTCATTCGTTTTAATTGATATCGCCATGGCTTAACCGTGATGGGTTTCAATTAATATCAGTATATCTCAATCAACGGAAATAAACTTGTATCTGGTTCTAAATTATTTGCAAACTTTAGTAGATCAAGCCAACATAAAGTCTTGGGATTAATTCAAAAGTTAAAAAATAAATTTTGAGGTAAACCCAACTAAATTGTTTTCAATGCCCCATTTCGCTTTTTTTAAGCAATATTTGCAATTGGTTTATGGACAGGTGTATTGTTATAATTCCCACGTACAATGAGCTGGAAAACATTGAGGCTATCATAAGGGCTGTTTTCTCGCTTGCATCTGCCTTTGAAGTCTTAATCATTGATGATGGCTCTCCGGATGGAACTGCCCAGGTGGTAAAAAATCTGCAAAATGAATTTGGCACCCAATTGCATTTGATTGAGCGCTCTGGAAAACAAGGACTTGGCACTGCCTATATTCGCGGCTTTCAATTCGCCATAGTGCAAGGATATCAGTATGTATTTGAAATGGATGCGGACTTTTCGCACAATCCGCAAGACCTAGAGCGTTTGTATGAAGCTTGCAAAGGTGGTAAAGCTGATATGGCTATCGGTTCAAGGTATGTCAATGGGGTGAATGTAGTGAATTGGCCTATGAGCAGGGTATTGATGTCCTATTTTGCCAGTTATTACGTTCGATTTATCACAGGAATGCCTTTCAATGATACCACGGCAGGCTTCAAATGCTACCATATTCAAGTGCTGAAAACCATTGATTTAGATCAAATTAGATTTGTGGGATATGCCTTTCAGATCGAAATGAAATTTCTAGCCTGGAAACACGGCTTCAACATTGTAGAAGTTCCTATCATCTTCACCGATCGCACTTTAGGGGAATCCAAAATGAGTAAGGGTATTTTTAAAGAGGCAGTTTTTGGGGTCTTGCAAATGAAAATACACAGTTTTTTTAGACGATTTCCTCCTTACCTCAGCCATTCCTGATTATCGACTATTCAATTGTTTTAGTCGAGTATCAATCATCTTAAAATCAAGCTTCCCTTGAGCGTCCTTAAGTTGGCCAGCAATGGCTAAAACTCGTTTTAAGCGACTGTCGCTATTTTTTACTTGTGATGCCCAGTAGAGCAAGCTTCTTTTTTTACCCATAGTCAATGATTCAAAGTAGGTCCTGAAATCATCGTCTTGATCCAACAACACTTGAAATTCCTCAATCATAGAGTGGCCATACTCGCTATGATCTTTACATAGATTTACCTGCACTTCATTTCCGATATTGAGCTCTAATTTTTTCCTATTTTTCTCATTGACTAACACAAACCAATACCCCGCTGATCTCATAATGGATGCTTGCCATTGAATGGAATTGTTTAAAGTGATACAGACCCTTTTATTGTCTTTCTCAATCAGACTCAGAGCAATACTTTCTGGTACTTCTACATGATAATGCCACAGGTTGTTATCGAATTTTTCTAATCTAGCAGTAAAAGAAAATGAATGCTCTTTACTACTCATGGTAAACCCAATGTCTTTTTAAAGTCACTCAAAACATTCATAAAAAATATGGCTGCATCATACGGACTGTCATACGGACTGAAATATTTATGCACGTCCCCATCACTCCAAAACTTGGTAGACATGTAGTAAAAATGATCCGAAGTCAGGAGCTTTCCCCAAATATTTAGTAAATCATTATTCTTGGATTGATGTACTTCCTTTTCTAAATCAAAAATTGCTTGCATAGCCTCTTTTTGCATAGAATTTTCTAACCATGCACTAAGATCGCGCTCAGCATCAGCCCAAGATATCGGCTCGTGGACATCATAAATATCTTTTACTGGGTAGTGATCCAACAGCTCAGAAGGCGTTTTGAAGTCAAAATCAGGATGCTTCAAAATAGCTTGAGGAAGATAATCTAAAAATTCAAAAATCCCTGTATTGGCCCATTGATGCTCGCCAAAGGTCTCGTAATCCATAAACAAATTGATGCACTGGTACGCATAATGTCGATGGCACCATTCGGCAAATTTATCCGCAGTCAGCGGGTGCTCTGCCCATCCTTTATCTGAAAATCTAAAGGCAATATCATCCGAAAGGCTATAATTTTTAAGCAGCAATTTAAGATTAGAGTAGGGGTGTTGATAGATATAATTAGGGCTTCGATCACCCAAAAGCCTATCTACTCCTTCACACAGTTGGGCTTTGTATCCCATATCAAGCACTACTTTTCCGATGGCATTGGAATAAATGAGTTCTGTATTTCTAAATACCTGTGGATAAACACCAAAGAGCTGATACACTTTATCCCTATGTTTTTCTACTTGTCTTCGAAATTCTGATTCAGAATACAGTACCGCCAAGGAATGATAATAGGTCTCTGAAAGCAACTCCACTGCACCTGTATTTACCAAGTCTTGAAAGGAGGAAATAACTTCAGGTCTATACTGTTCAAATTGCTCTAAGGCTGTACCGGATATACTATAGGATACTCTGAATTTTCCTTCATGTCGTTGTATCAATTCTAGTATCTTCTTATTAGTAGGTAAGTAGCATTTATCCGCTACTTTATGCAGTATTTCTCTATTCTTTACTGCATCCTCATAGAAATGATCGCTCCCAATTTCAGCAAAGGAATAGTGCTTGAGTCTATAGGGCTGATGAACCTGAAAATAAAAGCAAATGGAGGTCATAAAAAGGGAGATTTAAAATTGAACTTGAGAAATTACTGCACCACTTCTTTGTACACTTGTATCACCTGTTTTGCAGATTGCATCCAGTTGATTTGTTTCAGATCGCGCCTTGTATTTTCTACCATGGTTTGCCTGATGCCTTGGTAGTGTAGTGCTGCATAAAGATAGTTCGCCAATCGATCAATATCCCAAAAATCAGCCTTTAATGCATTGTGCAATACTTCTGCCACCCCACTTTGATTGGAAATGATGCAGGGAATATCAAATTGGGCAGCTTCAACAGCAGAGAGGCCAAAAGGTTCTGATACTGAAGGCATGAAATAAGCATCTACATGACTCATCAACTCATGCACTTCCGATTTTTTTATAAAGCCTGTAAAGGTAAAAACATCTTGTAAACCAGCTTCCTGCACCATCCATTTCAAATGCTCTAGCTGATCCCCCGTTCCTGCCACAAATACTTTGAGCGTAGGAATGTATTCTACCAATCTGCGAACAGTCTTAAACAAGGTATCAGGACTTTTTTGATGCGTCACCCTGCCTAGAAATAGAATCGACTTATACCTATGCGCTACATGTTTTACATTCACAGGCAAGTCGTCCAATGCATTGTGAATGGGAACAATTTTGCTGGGGTCAATGCCATAATAGGCTACTATATTCTGACCTGTAAATTGACTTACAGGCATTATCCTGTCAGCCGCCCTCATGCAGGCCAGCTCTATTTGGTACACTTCATTTTTCACATCAGGATGCACTCTGTCGGTCTCCAGTGAGTGAACATGCAAAACAGTAGGCTTACCCAGACTTTTCTTGATTTTAAGTGCTGCTGGAAACGTGACCCAATCATGGGCATGTACTACATCGAAATCCATTTGAGAGGCCAATTGCAGGGCCAATTCAGCATAGGCTTGAACCTTGCGCAACACCTCGTGGCCATAGATATCCTGTTCATTAAAAAGGCGATAAGCTTCCTCTGCCTCTATTGGATCCAGATTGAGATTGCCAGGAAGCGCCATAGGGTATGGGCTGGGCAAGTGATCCATTGCCAGAAATTCGCTTACATTTAATTGCCCGCTTTTGATGGCTTCTACTTCCAGTTGGTTAAAACCAATAATCTGAGCTCCAACAATATGAAAAGAGGGTAGGGCTTTGGGCAAAAAAATAGTATTGTCCACAAATCGACTCACAGCAGTAGAGAGTCCATAGAATGCCGGACCTAGTCCTCCCACAGCCAGCGGAGGAAACTCCCAGCCAAGGGTCAAAACTTTAATTTTGCCATTTTTCCTCATAAGAAAGTATTGAATAAAAGCCTTTGCAAGATGTCTGCATTTTAGTTGAGGATCAATACTTTGATTTTATCATTTGGTTAAATGTATCTGTGGACCAAAACAAGCAGCAAGGTAACGAGTGCAGGGAACGCCTGAATCCAGAAAATTTTCTTTGTAGCTGTCAAAGCCC
>DAINOB010000052.1:0-11329 GCA_036735585.1 Cytophagales bacterium
GGCCACTCCATACCATCATCATGACAGAGTGCGTGTATTTCAACACAGCGGAGTATCTTTGGCACTTAGTTTCAGATGAAAATACTACTAATCGGCTACGGGAAAATGGGTAAAGCCATTGAAAAATTGGCAACCCAGAAAGGTCATGAAATCATCGGGATTGCCGAAGATCAGTCTTCCTTGAAGAATTTTGAAGGAACACCAGATGTGGCTATTGAATTTACTGAGCCTTATGCTGCACCAGAAAATTTACTTTGGTGTTTAGCGCATCAAATTCCCGTGGTATGTGGAACTACAGGCTGGCTTCAACATTGGAATGAAATCACTGAAAAATTTAACCAAGAAAACGGAGCACTTTTTTACGCTTCAAACTTTAGCTTGGGCGTTAATTTGTTTTTCAAGCTGAATCAATATTTGGCAAGCCTTATGTCCCAACACCCAATTTACAGGGCGCATCTCACTGAAATTCATCATTTAGAAAAGAAGGATGCTCCAAGTGGAACAGCCATTACCTTAGCACAGCAACTCATAGAAAATCATTCTGGCTACCATTCTTGGTCATCCAAGGATACCACTGATCAGAACATATTGCCTATAGTATCAGAACGCAAGGAAGGAGTTCCTGGAACCCATATTTTAGCCTATGAAAATATAATTGATTGTGTTGAGATTAAGCACATTGCGCATAGTCGTCTAGGTTTTGCCTCCGGTGCTCTGTCTGCTGCGGAGTGGCTGCCTGGAAGGAAAGGTATTTTTGGGATGGAAGATTTATTGAATATTAAGTCATAAGAAATTAAACATGATGATTGATCGTATAAGAGCCTATTTCAAGGCTAGAAAAGAGGCAAAAGCAAAAGCACCCAAGAAAACTTTTTGGCAGGAATGGAGAGATACCATCGTGTTTGCCGTAGTGGTAGCCACACTCATCCGATGGGCAGCATTGGAGGCCTTTACCATTCCAACCCCATCCATGGAAAAATCTCTTTTGGTTGGTGATTTTTTGTTTGTAAGCAAGCTTCATTATGGCCCTAGAACTCCTAAAACACCCCTTCAGCTGCCATTGACCCATCAAAAAATTTGGGGAACCAATTTGCCCAGCTACACAGACCTGATTCAGTTGCCTCAATTCAGATTGCCAGGCTTTACCAAAGTAAAAAATAATGATGTCGTGGTGTTTAACTACCCTGTAGAATTGGAATACCCTTCAGATCTAAAGACCAATTATATCAAACGCTGTGTAGCCATAGCTGGTGATACTTTAGAAGTGAGAGATATGGTAGTATATGTCAATGGTAAGCAAGCAGAAATGCCTGAAGAAATGCAGAATCGATACTATCTGCTTACCGATCAATTTCTGAATGCCAAATTCTTTGATCGATATGATATTACCGAAGCACATCAGGTAAGTGGCGGCTATGTGGTAACCACTACGCCCTCTACAGCTAAGATGCTGGCTGCCAACCAGATATTTACCGAAGTAATACTAGAAACTCGATCCAATGATGAGCCTAGTCCAGTCATTTTTCCTAATAATAGCAAGTACTCATGGAATGAAGATTGGTTTGGACCCTTATGGATTCCGAAAAAAGGAGTGACCGTATCGCTCAATGAAAATAATATTCCTCTTTATGAAGCCATCATCTTACACTATGAAGACAATAAAAACGCAGAAATAAAAGACGGAAAAGTGCATGTAGACGGACAAGAAATAAGCAGTTATACTTTCAAACAGAACTACTACTTCATGATGGGTGACAATAGACACAATTCACTAGATTCTCGGTTTTGGGGTTTTGTTCCAGAGGATCATGTGGTAGGAAAAGCATTGCTCGTTTGGATGTCATTAGATCCAAATAAAGGTTTACTTTCGAAAATCAGATTTAGAAGATTGTTCAGTCTGATCGACTAGATGTATGGAAGACTAGCGAGAAAGGGTATCGTCCTTTTTCTTATATCTGTCGTTGAGCCAAGGTCCATCTACAATCAATGACCCATCAGCAGCATACAAGGCACCTCTACCCTCTCTGAGGTCATTGTTCCAGTCGCCTACATATTTTTCACCAGATTCAAATTGGTAAGTGCCTTTTCCATTGCGCTTATCCTCTTTATACTCCCCTTCGTAGCTGTCTCCATTAGCCCAAATATAAATTCCCTTACCATGACGTAGATTATTTTTCCATTCTCCTTGATAAGTGCTTTTCCCTTCAAAAATACCTATTCCATAACCATCGGCTTTACCCGAAGCCACTTCCCCAAAGTAGCTTACTTTTTTGCCAGCATTATTTAAAAACTGAAGTACTTGATGTCTCTTCTTTAAAAATTCAATTTCTGCCAAAAGATCTGCGGTCTTTTTGGTTTCTGATTGATATTGTGAATCAAGAATGAGCGCTTGATTTTGAATCATATCAATAATATCGGCTTGAACTTGATTAGACTTTCGAGCTTCGTCTTTACCAGATTTCTGATACTGAACTTCTTTGCTAAGTAGTATACTTTTTAATCTTAAGCTATCTATTCTGCCATTCTGGTTTTGGAGTTGCCTAAGTATTTGATGCATAAATGGACTTACTTGCATTCCAGGGAGAATACTGTCTGCTTTAAAGGCCAAATACAAGGCTTCATCATAATTTTCCAGAAACAATCTATGGTAAGCTTCAGTCGACAAGCGATAAAACTGAGTACTGTCTTGTAAGTTATCCAGTCGAACATTAAGTTTTTCTATAGTAGTAATGGCAGGAATAGTTTTGAAAAAATATAGATATAATGATAATAAGACTGCTGCCGTAAGGGCAGAAAACCAGTATAACCGAGAAGGTATTCTATTAGGGTGAAAACGCATAGTTAGAATCCGAGGTTAATAGATGGAATTCTTTGATCGATAGCCCTTGCATCAAAACCAATAAACACATTGAGACGGATGATATGACTTGTCGAATAGCTAAACCCATCTGGATTTTGACCTAAAGTCCACATATGTCCAGCAAAGAAAGTAACCTTTTTATTAAGAACATATCCTACTCCATTGTATGTTCTAAAGTCTTCAAATGGGTTAAAAACAATATTCTTACCTGTGTGCATGAATATTTCGAAACTGGGTGATACAAACCACGTTTTCTCAACGATTTTTTTGTTGTTCAAAGGGACGTATGCGAAAAACTTATAGCGGTAACGATTGGTGTAATCAAATTCTGATTCTTTTACATTACTTTTTTTCCATCTATGCTCAAATCTAAACTGGTGATATATCTTAAATCTACCTAAAGAAGGCATCATAAATAGCCATTGATGCCAAATTCTAGGTTCTAACACTACAAAATCAAGATTAGGATCTCCAGGAATTGGAGTAAAATTGAAAACTAAGGTAGGTCCTATGACTGCCTCAAAGTATGGACTAAAGAAGATATTAAGTCCAGCTCTGTTGTAAACCTGCCTGGTGCGGCCAACAAAATCATACAAATTATCAATGCTGTTGCGCGTTCGATAATGATGCTCTCCATAATATCCCAGTTTCTTTGAAATTCTGACTTTGAGATACACTCCATTCCAAACTCCTGTTTCTCGAAGACCAATTCGAGCCTCATCTTGAGCTTGTACAACTTCCGAAATGACACAACAAAATGTGATCAAAAGGGCAAAAAAGTATCTTTTTGAAAAATAATTCTTAGACAAATTTCTCACGTAGATTGATTATTGTGCCAAACCATTTTGCAAAACTAATACAGAAAAAGATCTGCGTATCCTGAAAGTGAAAGGTTCACCTTCTACCTGCAGCTCTGCCACAGGTTTACTGATACCATCAATACTGATCACTTTAGGCGTAAAAGGTAATCCTATAAATTTAATTTTGTAGGCATCATATCTAGGAGTGTAAAGCCCTTCTTCTGTTTGTTCTACAGTGATCAATAGGTCATTTCCAGAAACAGAAAACTTTTTCTCCAAATAGATTTCTTGCTCATATCCGAAGGTATCTCCATGATCTTCATATAGAAAAGAATTTACAGCGTAGTTGGAGTAATAGACATTGAGCATTAATTCTGTTATTGGTTTTTCGCCTATGTACTGCATTACTGGATATTCTGGGATCACGGAACCTGCTCTCATAAATAGAGGAATGGTTTCTAATGTGGCAGAGATGAAAAACTCTTGTCCACCTCGTATCAATTCGTGGGTCCAAAAGTTGTACCAGTCTCCATTGGGGATGTACACCATCCTACCCTCGGCATTCTTCTCCAAAACAGGGCAAACCAATATTTTACTTCCAAAAGTAAATTCATCTTCACGATAAAGATTGGACTCCACTTCCTGCTCAAACATAGAGATAGGTCTCAGCATGGGAAATCCATATTTATGATGTTCCCAAAATACTGAATAGATATAGGGGATCAATCGGTATCTTAGTTCAATGAAGTTTCTAATGATGGATTCATAAAATTCACCAAAGCTCCAGGGTTCTCTGGGGATAGAATCACCTGCCGAATGAGTTCGCATAAATGGATGAAAAACAGCCAATTGAATCCATCGGGTGTATAATTCTCCATCAGGCTCGCCAGTGAACCCTCCTATATCGGTACCACAGTGACTTACCCCTGAAGTACTGAGCCTTAGACACATGGTGAGTGCCAACTTCAGATGCTCCCAACTAGCCACATTATCTCCTGTCCATGTGCTGGCATAGCGCTGCATACCTGCATATCCTGAGCGTGTGATGGTCAATGGACGCTTATTCTTCATCAGCTTGCGCAATCCATCATAGGTAGCTCGTACCATTTGCATCCCATACACATTGTGCGCCTTGCGATGGGACCCTCTGTGTCCTTCGTAGTGGTGTCTTACATCGTTAGGAAAGGTGCCAGTGCCAAAGACTGCAGGTTCGTTCATGTCACACCACACACCTGATACCCCAAAATCTACCATCTCTTCAAATAGACTACCCCACCAATCTCTTACTTCAGGATTGGTAAAGTCAGGAAACTGGCATTTGCCTGGCCATACATAGCCTTCCATGAAGTAATCATCTGAGCGTTTGCAAAACACTTTCTTCTCCTTTCCATCCCGGTAAACCCAGTAGTATTCGTCTACTTTGATACCGGGGTCAATAATCACAATGGTTTTAAAGCCTTTTGCCTGAAGCTCCTTGATCATCTTTTTAGGATTTGGGAAATACCTACTACTCCACGTGAAACAACGGTAACCTTCCATATAATCTATATCCAGATATAGTGCGTCACATGGAATCTTTTTTGACCTAAAAAGATGAGCCAGTTCCTTGACTCTAGCTTCTGGAAAATAGCTCCATCTACTCTGTTGATACCCTAATGCCCACAGGGGAGGCATAGGATGCGTGCCCGTGAGCTGAGCATAGCGCTTCGTAACATCCATCATATGAGGACCATAGATGAAGTAATAGTTGATTTCGCCTCCATCTGCCCAGAAACTTACTGTATCTGAATCCTCAAGCGCAAAATCGAATTGTGTTTTATAGGTATTGTCAAAAAATATCCCGTAGGCTGAATTTTGATGTATGCCTACATAAAAAGGTATATTCTTGTAAAGGGGGTCTCTGCCATACTCAAATGCGTAAGTATCAGAGCCCCAAAGAGCAAATCGCTTGCCTTTAAGATTGAGATGGGTTGGTTTATCTCCTAATCCATAAAAGCACTCATTGGGCTGAAATCGCTTAGAAGTGTATACATAATACCCTCCAAAGTCTAAATTTTCTTCCCAGTGCATTCCACGAATATCTTCATTGAGTACATTCTCATTACAATCGAGGAAGGAAATTAAAAAGTCTCTTTTATGTATTCTACATGTGACAGTTCCCGTGGAGATAAAATAGTAATCCTTATTCTCAGTAAATTCGATTTTAGATATTTTAAAATCTTTGTTGTGAATGGCATAGGAAAAATCATCTAGAAATGTGCCTTGGGGAGCCAACCTTACTCTTATAATTTTATCACTTACTATTTCTATGGCTACAGTGGAGTCGCCATCTGTAAAAAAGTAAGTACGACCCGATACCCAGAAAGAGGTAATTTCTTCTAAGTACTCCTTTTTCTTTTGAGGAACATCCGTAATCACAGGATTCACCATATTAAAGGATCCTGAAATGGAATCGACTGTTTCTTTTTCTTGATGAAGTTTTAGTGCCGATTGCCTTGTCTTATTCTCAATGATCTGATTTTCAAGGGGTACTTTCAGCGGATCATAGGTTTGCTTTGCCATCGTACTATATAATCTGTTCGGCCAAATCTAAGGTCAATATTACTCTGAACAAAAAACGATGAAACTTTTACTAGTTTTAATTTTCTGTGTCTTTCATAATCAGTTATTTTGAAATCTCATCCCCTCTATCTTTGAATTGAAACCCTCAATTATGTCGTCATACAGGACAATTGACCCTACGAAAGTCAGTACCCAAGCATTTCATCATTATATGCTAGGTACTATTGCACCCAGACCCATAGCTTTTGCAAGTACGGTGGATAAACAAGGCAGGGTAAACCTAAGCCCTTATAGTTTTTTCAATGGATTTGGTTCTAATCCTCCTGTATTGATTCTATCCCCTGCTAGGCGTGTAAGAGACAATACCATCAAACACACCCTTGAAAATGTATTTGAAATACCCGAAATCGTAATCCATATCGTAGATTATGCCATGGTAGAGCAGATGTCTCTTTCGAGCTGTGAGTACCCTAAAGGTGTAAACGAATTTGAGAAAGCTGGTTTCACTGCCATTCCATCTTCTTTAGTAAAACCACCCAGGGTTGCTGAATCACCAGCAGCTTTTGAATGCAAGGTTACTCAAATCATAGAAACAGGCAAGGAAGGCGGAGCTGGAAACTTAATACTATGTGAAGTCGTGATGGCACATTTTCATGATAAAATCTTGGATCATGAGGGGAAGGTTGACACTACAAAACTTGACGCTGTGGGAAGAATGGGAGGCGATTGGTACGTGAGAGCTCATGGAGATGCTTTGTTTGAAGTAGCAAAACCAAATACCAAGTTAGGTATAGGCATAGATCAATTGCCTGAATCAATAAGACTAAGCAGGGTGTTGACAGGCAACCACTTGGGCAAGTTGGCCAATGAAGAATCCATCCCGTCTGCCGAAGAAGTTTTGGAATATAAAAAAGGCCTAATGGTTGATGAAAATCTAGATCTAAGCGTGGAAGCACATCACCAAAAAGCAAAAGAAATACTCGATGGCGGAGATGTAAAGACTGCATGGCTTTGGTTGCTGGCTCATGAATAGATTCCACGTCACCAGTTTTGCAATTGGGATGGTTTTATGTTTTATGATGACTATAAAATCACATGCTCAAGACAGAAAGAAATCTTGGGCCAAGAGAATATACAGCTTCTATTCAGACACCACCAAAGATGCTTCCAAAGGGCTTGTGCCCCTTCCGTATATTTTTTATACCCCTGATACACGATGGGCGGGAGGGGGAATTGGTGTTTACTATTTCAAACTCAGAAGCGGCCCTATGGATACGGTGACACGCCTAAGTTATGTTAAGTTTTTAGCAGATTACACTCAAAATAAACAATTTGACGCATGGGGTTCATGGGTTGTTTTCTTAAAGGATGAAGATTGGTTATTAAAAGGAGAAGCTAGATATAGACTATTCCCAGATCGATATTATGGTATTGGCAATGAAAGCAGAAGAGACGATGAGGAGACATTTTCCTATGAACTGCAAACGTTTAAAAAATTAGTAATGCGTAAAATATATCCTAAAGTCTTTTTTGGAATTGATTATCAAGTCACTAGGTATTATAACGTAGTGAAACAAGAAGGTAAAGAACTTAGCAGAGGGTTGCTTACAGGTTCTCAAGGAAGCATAAATAGTGGTGTTGGGTTGGTGTTTTCATCAGATCGCAGAGATAATATATTCAATAGCAACAAAGGGCATCTTTTTGAAATATCCAGCTATTTCTACAATGACGCTATAGGAAGTGAATTTACATTTTCAAACTACAATGTGAATTTCAGCAAATATCACCCCTTGAAACATAATATAGTATTTGCATGGCAGCTCATTGGTAATTTCAACTTTGGAAGCGTACCTTTTTACAATCTAGCAGCAGTGGGAGGAGATGAAATTATTCGTGGCTATGCTCGAAACCGATTCAGGGACAATCATTTTTCAGCCACCCAAGCAGAACTAAGAATACCTGTGTATCATCGAATAGGTGTGGTATTTTTCGCCTCTCTAGGCGATGTATATTCAAGCTTAGAGGATTTAAAATGGAATCTAGCCAAATATAGTTATGGTTCAGGATTACGTTTAAAAGTCAACAAAAAAGAAAATTTGAATATTCGGTTGGATTATGGCTTCGGAAGAGATGGCAATGCTGCTTTTTACTTTGCCGTAGGTGAAGCTTTCTAACCCAGAAATCTATGTTTGTCTGCTTGATCAGGGATCATACAGCTGTTGCTTGTGCCAAACCAGTGATATCTTTTTTCTGCAACAAAATCGTATAAACTGTCTCGAAATGTTTTGGGAATACATTTACCTAAATAGTAAAAACTATTCCAAGGAAATTTGAGAGGTTTAGCAATATGAATAGCAGCAGTAGAACGATGGAACAATTCGCCTTTATGCCACAAAACTAAGGTTTGAAGCTTTTCTTTAGAGTAGAATTTGGTATCCTTTAGAAATTCCTCGGCAAAATCAGACTGAAGGGAGGCAAAATAAAAAACCTTCCTTATGTCATTTATCAAAATAAATCGGACTGAAGATTGACACAACAAACAAACGCCATCAAAAAAAATGATTGAACGTTGTTCAACAGGCTGCATTTTTCAAGTTAAGCTCATTAATCAAATTGTGTGAGGTACTATAGATTTAACAACAAGCTTATTTCAAATGCTATAAATGCGATGGCGATAAACAGAACCACTGCACCTTCTACTAAATAAACCAACAAAGGAGGCGTAGCCTGCTTTATACTTAATATAACTTTTCTCATATGTACTGAAGATTGGTTAGAATCTTACATTTATTTAAAATTAAATCTAAAGTACAAACATTGGTCCAAAGTGAGGAAAGAAGTTTTCAACACTCATATCCCTTACTAATTAGTTGATAAATATTTAAAACCTTACATGTATGAAAACAGGGAAGTGATCGCTATAACCTCCCGTATACTTTTGCCCAGCATAGGTTCTCCAAGGTTTCCCTGGCTGTTTGGATTTAGAATCTCTGATCCATTCAGGAGAAAAAATCCCAAAATCACCGATCCACACCTTTTTATATATTTTCGATTTGGGTATAGAATAAATAATTTGATCAAACATATTCCACTTTCCACGATACTCTAATGTGCCTACGCTGTCTTTATCCCATAATAAGACGCCAGGATTACTCCAAGTAATAGAAGATTTTGCTGCTGTAATATTTACTAAACTGCTATCTGTTGGATCATCATTGAAGTCTCCCATGATCAAGATTACTGCTTCTGAATTCTTGTTTTGATATGGTTCTAGAATTTCATTTAGCATTTTTGATGCTATCATCCTTTTGGATTGCGTCTTTTCTTCTCCCCCTACCCTAGATGGCCAATGATTCACGATCAATACTGTAGCAGTACCGCTTTTACTTTTTCCATATACCGCTAAGATGTCTCTAGAGCCGGTTCCTTCTCTATCACCCGTTTTCACAGGATAAACTTTAGAGCTGTCAATCTTTAAAAAGCTGTCTTTATACAATAACGCCACATCTATACCCCGTGGATCAGGGGAGTCAAAATGGATAATTTTATACTTGTAAGAAGCTATCTGCTCTTGTTTCACCAAATCTTTCAGAACTCCGAGGTTTTCTACTTCACATAGACCGAGAACTTCAGGCCCATCGTCATCACCTAGATGCTGAATAACTGTAGCAAGACGCTTAATCTTTTGCGTATATCGGTCTTGAGTCCATTTTTTCGACCCCTCTGGTAAGAACTCATTGTCGTTCACATGAGGATCGTCCTCTGTATCAAATAGGTTTTCTAGGTTGTAAAATGCGATACTGGAAATCTGTTTTTTGTTTTTTTGAGCAAAAACAAAAGTTGTAAGGAGCAACATAATTGTTGCCGTTAGCACTATTTTTTTCATTGAAGATTGTTAAGGATGGCAAGTTTAAACCGCCAGTTCCACTTGATTAGGATACCAGTTCGGCTTCTTTGGCAGCCAGCCAACGCTCGGCTTCTAAAGCTGCCATACATCCAGTACCTGCCGCAGTTACAGCTTGACGATATATTTTATCTTGCACATCTCCGCATGCAAATACACCTTCGATATTGGTGCTTGCAGTGCCAGATTTTGTTTTAATATATCCTGCTTCATCCATATCCAGCCACCCTTTAAACATTGAAGAGTTTGGAGTGTGTCCTATAGCCACAAAGAAACCTTCAACTGGAAGAACAGTAAGTTCTCCTGTGATTGAATGCTTTATTCTAACTCCAGTAACAACGGTATCTCCTAGTATTTCGTCCGTTTCAGACTGCCAATGCACAATAATATTGGGTGTTTTGCGTACCCTTTCCTGCATAATTTTGCTTGCTCTCATTTTATCACTTCGCACAAGCATATGTACAGTAGGACATAATTTTGAAAGATATAGTGCTTCTTCACACGCAGTATCTCCAGCTCCTACAATGGCTACCTCCTGACCCTTATAGAAAAAGCCATCGCATACTGCGCATGCCGATACTCCTGAACCATTCAGCCTAGCCTCCGAAGGAATCCCCAACCACCTAGCTGAAGCACCAGTAGATATGATGACAGCATCCGCATGAATCTCTGTGTGATCATCTATCCATACTTTATGGGGATGGGATGAGAAATCGACTTTGGTAGCCATTCCCATACGAACATCGGTTTCAAACCTTTCCGCTTGCTTTTTGAAATCTTCCATCATCTTAGGCCCATGCACACCATCAGGATAGCCAGGGTAGTTTTCTACATCATTGGTAATCATTAATTGACCACCAGGCTGCATACCTGTGTAGATTACAGGTTTTAAATTAGCCCTTGCGGCATAGATAGCTGCAGTGTAGCCAGCTGGCCCTGATCCTATAATGAGACAATGAACGTGTTCAGCCATGATTTTATGAAGTTTGTTGATTTATGATCGGTCAAAAATAACACAAATCATGCCTTTGGGGAAAAATGACTAATTTTATTACCGCATTAAACCCATGCCTCAATGTCAGGAGAACGCAAATCGTTGGTATTGTATTTCTTATTGATACCGGGTGTTGTTTTCTTATATTTTGTCTTCTCTGGCTCCCTCCTATCTGGTACTGACGTAGTGACACCTAATTCAGCAGGTGA
>DAINOB010000053.1:0-6332 GCA_036735585.1 Cytophagales bacterium
AGAGCGCAAGAATGTCCGGTATTTGGTCTCCATTCAGGTCTACTATCTCACTGCGAAGGGCTCCGGGTTGATTTCGTAGAAGCTTACGCTCAAACCTTCCTTCTCCCATATCCTTCCACCAACTGAGGCTTCCGGTCCATTTCCCAAATTCACACACTACCGCATCTACTTTTCCATCTCCATCAAGGTCAGAAAAGGCACTATGTACCGGCCTGCGTAAACTGTCGATGATCACATTGGCTTTTCCACCCCCTTTGGTCAGGCCCATCACAAATCCTGTAGAGGCATCGGTAGGGGAGAAGGAACCCATTACCGTAAGGATGATCAGATCTTCGGTTTCGGCAAGCGAAACTGCACCCTCTTTCACCTTGGCTGTTGCCAGCAGCTTCATGGAATTATCGAAATGATATAGAGCTTGAGTATTGGCATCTCCAATATAAAAGCCTCCATAAGGGCTGAACTTGGCCATCATAGCACTTGGTGGGCTAAGCCTGATAGAAGGAATCTGAAGCTCAAAAAGCTCTGTGGTATCTTTCAGCTGCTGATCAATAGGAAGTGGCAATTGCTCAGGAGCCAAACTGAGTATGTACTCCTGTATGGCTTTCCATTCTTGTTCATCAATCACCGGCTTTTCAGGAAAAATATTGGCTGCTCTCACTCGATCTCCACCTTCACCCTCCTCAAAAAGTGCTTGTCTAATGCTGTCATGAGCATAGATCCCTAACATGTATCCCATTCGTGGCAATACATATTCTTTCCATGTACTTTTGTCAAGCATCTCAGGATCAGGTATTTGGTGGCAGCCCCCACAATACATGGTGGTGAGTTCCTTGCCGTTGAGGGATTCGGCACTTTGCTCATTTTCACATGCTGTGATAGAGATAACTAAAATAAACAGGAAGACTTGGCGCAATTTGATAAGGATATTAATGAAACAAGTTTACTCATTAATTAATAGAATGCCTTCCTCAGAAAACAATTCTGATTGAAAGGCAGGCAATGGTTCATCTGCCGGACCATTGGTTACCTGTCCGCTTTGGTTAAAAGTAGAACCGTGGCAATAGCATATCCAACCATCATCAAAAGGACTTGGATTAATAGGACACCCTTCATGGGTACAGCCACTGCTTAGCACTACATAGTCTTTCTGGCTTGTTCTGCGAATAGCAAGACCACCCAATAGATTGGTATTGACAATGGCAGTACCCCCAACTGCGGATAGGGTGGGCTCTGTACTCAATACTAAAGGAAAGCCCTGAAGGACAATGAGTTCTATCGTACTTTTTTGCAGCTCCTTATTAGTTCCTTTTTGTAAAACCCGAAGTTCATACAATCCAGCAGGAACATTGACGATCCAAGGGTACTCCCCAACATCAGCCGTTCCGGAATACACAGTAGTCCAAATTGTTTCCGAATTGAGCTTATAGTCTATGTTTATTTCCTGTAAATGTTTTGCTTCCCATTTCAGTTTGAGCGTGAATCCGGGAAGGAACCTAAAGCTGGCAGGGGAATCCTTGAACTCAAACTCGGGAGGCTGTGGCGTTGGTATAGGATCATCTTTCTTGTCATCTTGGGTACAGCTATTAAGAAGTGGAGCGGTTAGGGCTACTCCAGCCAGAATAGCAACCTTTCTGAGGGTATCCCTGCGATCTTTATTGGCTATCTTATTCATCTTGGCTTTCATAAAATGCCTTGTGAAATGAAATCAATTTCTCTTTGTAAGTGGATTTAATAATTGCCCCCTATTTTGCGGTTGTTCAGCGATACATCTGAAAAAGATGGCAATTTTTTGGGAATCTCTGTCAGACCAGTGGTATCGGTAAGTGTTTGCATAAAGGAAATGATGTCATTTATTTCCTTATCGTTAAGACTAAGCTGATCAAATGGTAGCGTTTGATTGGGGATATCTATTCCTAGGCCTACACCACCACCTTTTTTATAAAATTCCATCACTTCTTCTAAAGTCTCATACACGCCATTGTGCATGTAAGGTGCGGTTAAGGCCACGTTTCTAACCGTAGGAGTTTTAAACGAATGTCTGAAAATATCAACTTGCTCATGAACTTTGGCTTTCCCACGGCCTAAATCACCGTCTAGTCTAGGGTTTACAGTATCTTTTGAAAAGGGAACGCCTATAACTTCTGATTCATTTTCTTGGTAGTTGGGAGGTACCAATCCATTGAAAACGGGTGCAAAATGGCAAGTTCCACAGGCTGCTTTACCCATAAATAGATTAAAACCATTTTTTGCCTCAGCGGAGAGTTTTTTTGACTCACCTCTTACATATTGATCAAAGGGAGAATTGAATGAGGTAAGCGAGGCTACATAAGCAGACATGGCATTGGCAATAGTTCCCTGATTTATAGGATTCTGTGCAAACTCAGGAAAGGCATTTTTGAATCTACTGAGATATTCGTCACTTTGACTCAATCTTCTGCTTATGTCTTCATAGCTTGTATTAAACTCCTTTTCACTATACACCACATGTTCTATCTGATCTTCTAAAATATCTGCCCTAAGGTCATGGAAATATCGATCAGAAAAGACCGCATCAATGCAGGAGGGGGCATTGCGCTCCACGGTTCCTTCCATGCCTGTAGCAATGCTTTTGGTCTTACCATCCGTAAATGCCTTGTTAGGATCATGGCAAGAGGCACAGCTTCTGTCGTTGCTGGCAGACAATATAGGATCAAAAAAGAGCAACTTGCCCAGTTCAGTTAGCGCCTCCTTGTTCGACCTATGGTCTATTCCTGTGTAGTAATACTTATTTAGAAACTGCTCCTCAAATAAATTTCTACTGGTAGAAACCCAAGGCTGTAGTTTCGCATGTTTTGTATTTTTATGTTCTATGCCCAGATGATCTTGGAGGTCTAGTAATCCAGCGTAGATGGGATTGATGTATTGTGTGAGGAAGGTAAGACGATCGAAACTATCGAAGTCTTGATTTTTCTTAAGATAGTCTTGAGCTGTGGCAAACAGTTGATTCAGATTTTTTTGATTTTTCTTAAAGTTTTTTTGAACGTATGGTGAATACAATTGGAAAGCAAAATGAATACTTTCAAACACCACTAAGGCTTCTTGTATGGAATTCACTGAGCCAGGGCAATCAAATCCGGTAAGACTTAATGTAAAGGTTCGAACCATAGACAAACGTGAAGCCTCAATAATTTCACGATCAGAGAGTGATTGTTTCTGCAAACCTTTGAACCACAGGAGTTCACTCGATAATTTGCTGAGCAATTCACTTATTTTAGCTTGTTCCTCCATCACCTCATCGGAGAATATAAGCTCATCTAGGGTTTGCAAGCCATTGGGATCATCTACGTGCATCAATGACTCCGAACTGGCAATGTGTTTAGGCAGAGGAGCGCCATTGATATTCATTTTTATAAACTCTGGTTCTATATACTCTGCAATAAATTCTATGCGTTTGTAAGCCAAGCGAAGTTTACTGAATTCAGATCTGAAAGATTCCAGGTTTTGTTTTTTGTCAATCACTTGCTGCCAGCCAGCATTGACCTTAGCCATTTGATTAAACAAAAGATTTACATCTTCAGCAGTTTTCTGCCTCAATGCATCTTTTGGGCTTGTTGAAGCCGTATTTTTCGAATCGTTAAATGAAGTAAGCGCAATTGAGGCTAAAAAAATCAATAAAGCGGATAGGAGTACTGTCTTATTCATGACTATAGCTTAAGTAAATTGAAAAAGATGATTTGAAAACAAAACGCTGACTCGGCATAGGCCGGGCCAGCGTTTCATTTATTTTAAGGAAGGAATCTTGGTAATACAATTATTCAACTACCAATTTTTGAGTTTGTCCTTCTGCATTTCTGATGAAGTACACGCCAGGAGTGAAATCGAACATATCGATTCTTTCTACATTGCGATATACTTCCATGCGCTGACCTTGAGCATTGTAGATAGCTACGTCCTGAGCTTGGTTTAGAAATAATTCACGAGCTACAGGATTTGGCCATACTTGGAAAGCATTGCCATTGAACTCAGGCTTAGCATCCAGTAAACCACCCAATATTGCACCTTCTAAACCACTGATCGCTAGGGTCATAGAGTTGTTATAAGGGAAAGGATTTCCTTTAGATGGATGCTGAGAGTTGAAAAATAAAGTTTTGCCATCATAAGAAGCTTTGCCACCTGTGAGTTCAGCACCAAAGGGAGTTACAGCCAATCTGATCAGATCATTTACTGTTGGGTTTTGAATGGCTAGGTCAAGTAGATACATTTCGCAGAAGGAGTTTCCTGAAGACTGGAATTCAGAAGGAGTCCTGCCAAATGTTCTTCCGTTCAAATCCTCATTGATTATTAACCAGTGACGACCACCTACAAACATATAACCTAGTCCATCAGGATTTGTAAAATGCTTGGCTGGATAATTGGCAAGCGTTGGAGAAGTAGCGAAATATGGACCAGCCTCGAGGTGGGTAGCTACTAAACCTGTAGCAGGGTCATACTTGGTGATACGACCATAGTAATCTTTAAATCTTAATGAATCTACTGAACCTTTCATGTTAGCATCTACCAAAGAATCATTGCCTGTGAATGCCACTCCAAAACGCTCTTGATATCTTGCTCTGTACGCAGCACGTGTGTGAGGAGTAATAGTAACAGCCTGGAAACTTGTAAGGGATACGTTATCGTTACCAGTTTCGGAGAAATATACAATACCTGTGCTTCTGTCCATACACACCCATTCTATTCTGTTGAAATATGTTGCACCTAGAGCTTTTCCGTAATCATTAAGGTTCAACATGGTGTCTAAAGAAGTGTTATCAACTTTTCTCCAATGGCTGTTTGGGTTCAAACCATTAGGATCTGCTGGGTTGTATTTATGGAAATACAAATCTCCGGACGTAAAATCACCTGGAGTATTCGCAACGAACTTAACAAATAATCCTGGCCGTGCATCATCGCCCATATAAACAGTTCTGTTGTCAGTGGCTACGATACCACCTTCCCATCCTGAGCGTCCCCAGTTGTATTGCTTACGAATAGCAGCACCTGTGCGAGGATCAATCTCAACCAACCAGTTGAAGTTTTGCCATTTTTTGATGGTTTGACCATTGAAGCCAAAAGGATCTCCTGGGACATTGATGGTAAAATCAGCAGTGTCTCTTACACCCTGACCTACTACGGAGGTTCCAGAATCGATCATTGGATAAGAACCTGTAGCAGAGAAAGAAGCATTTGCTGCCCTGAAAATGGAAGTGGTACTTCTTCTAAACCATTCCTCAGCTGTCCAAACTCTACCATCATTGTAGTTGGTGATACCACCGCAATTCATACCTGTTTCTCCAACAGTTCCTTTGAAATCAACTGAGAAAAACTTAGTAGATACATTGGGAAAACCACTGGAAGAAAGGTTCTGTGGAACCACTACAATGGAGTCAGTTCCACCGGGTACAGTCACGCGTCTTACTTTGAAAACGGTCATTCCACCTCCATCACCTAGTTTGTCATCCTTGAATACGGTCTCATGGTTTACAGATACCCATCCAAGGTCTTGTGTACCAACGGCTGTATCCTGAGTAAAGCCGATGTAATCGTGCCATTGCTTTGCCTTAGAAAATCCAGCAGTGAAGTTTCCTGCAGCACCATTGTTTATGGCTTTGTGGGCAACAGTATCATGTCCACCAATAAAAATCACTTGTGTTCTTAAAGGTGAAGCAGGCATTTGAACTGAGGTAGTTCCCCAGTTTACAGTGTTCAGTTGTCCGGGAAAAGACGTGACTTGTCCCTGAACAGTTGCAGAAGCAAAAGCCAATCCGCAAGCAAGTAGGTAAATTTTTTTCATGGTTTTTTTATGTGTTTAACAATATACAAATGTAGTCCCTCAACATTACTTGTAGGTATCTATCAAATTATGATTTTGCTAACACAATGTTATCCTTTTAATAATAGGGTAATTATGCTAACCAGACTTTCAGAAACGTCCTAAATTTTTCAAATTTTATTTTCATCTAAAATCAAATCAATATATTGATTTACAGTTATTTATAAGTTGAAAAAATACTCAAATTTTACAGTTTAGTTTGAGTCTAAATAGTCAGGTTTTTTCTGTTGTTTATTTCCTTAACATAGAGTTAACACACAAAAAAAGGAGCCGAAGCTCCCTTTCAATTTGATGATTATAAGTACTTATTACTTAGATGGCAAATCCCATGAAACTCAGGAAACCAAGAGACATAAGGCCAACAAGGATAAATGTAATACCTAGTCCTCTTAGAGGTGCGGGAACATTGCTATATTTTAATTTCTCTCTGATGGCGGCAAGAGCAACAATAGCCAACAGCCAACCAATACCTGATCCAAGCCCA
>DAINOB010000053.1:6342-11192 GCA_036735585.1 Cytophagales bacterium
AATACTGAAGCTTCAACAAGAGTGTAAGGCCTTCCAATCATAAATAGACTGCCTCCCAAAATAGCGCAGTTAACAGCGATTAGGGGAAGGAAAATACCCAGTGAACCATACAAGGCTGGCGAAAACTTCTCTACTGCCATCTCGGTTAGCTGAACAAAAGCGGAAATAACAGCGATGAACAACAAAAAAGTAAGGAAGGATAAATCTACCCCGGCAAGATCAGAATGTATCCATGCTAAAGCCCCGTCAGTAAGTATGTAGTTTTGAATGATCCAATTTAGTGGTATTGTAACACCTAATACGAAAATAACAGCCATACCTAATCCAAAAGCTGTTTTTACATTTTTTGATACCGCCAAATAGGAGCACATGCCTAAGAAATAGGCAAAAATCATGTTGTCAATAAAAATGGAGCGTACTCCAATGCTGATTAAATTTTCCATAGTTAAAAAATATTAATGCGCTTCTCTATAACCGTTTCTCGCTCTTTGTGCCCAAATCAATAAGCCAACAACAATACATGCACCCGCGGGCAACATCATCAATCCATTACCAATAAAAGGGATTCCTGCTGTTTCAAACACTTTAATTCCAAATACCGCACCTGCGCCAAATAATTCTCTGAAAAATGCTACTGCCATCAAGATGGCTCCATACCCCAATCCATTGCCAATTCCATCAAGAAGAGATGGCCAAGGTTTATTTCCCATGGCAAAAGCCTCCAACCTTCCCATAATGATACAATTGGTAATGATCAACCCTACAAATACTGAAAGTGCCTTAGATACATCGTAGACAAAAGCTTTGAGAAACTGGTCTACGATGATTACGAAAAGTGCCACAACGGAAAGTTGGACAATAATCCTGATTCTAGAAGGTATGGTATTCCTAATCAGTGATATAAGAAGGTTTGAGAACGCACAAACAAAAATTACAGCCAAAGACATTACCAAAGCTGGTTTCATTTGAACTGTCACTGCCAATGCAGAACAAATTCCGAGTACTTGAACCGTTATTGGGTTATCTCCATCCAATGGATTGGAGATAAGTTTTCTGTTCTTCTTTGAAAATAGTGGCTCTGCCGGTTTGGCTATGGGAGCTACTGCTTCTATTACGTCACTCATAGTAATTTATTGAATTAAATATGCTGTCGATGATTTTCTTTTACTTTGTATAAAGCCATTGTAGCATGCCAGATAATCAACAATCATATCGGAAAGTCCCTTGCCAGTGATTGTTGCTCCGGACATACCGTCCACTTTATGAGGTTCATTGCTATAGTCATTTCCTTCTCCTTTCATCATCTGAACTGCTACCAAATCCATAGTCTTGTCATAGATTTTTTTACCGACAAATCGACTTTGTATTTCTTCGGTGGTAATTCTAGCTCCTAAACCAGGAGTTTCTGATTTATGATCAAAATTTACCCCATTGATGGTCTCAAGATCTCCTTTTAAAGCTACAAAGCCCCAAATGTTATCCCAAAGACCAAACCCGTACATTGGTAGCACGTAACTTTCTACAATGTTGGGATCATTTTCTGAAATGATTTCATAAACGGGAAGTTGTCTTTCTTTTGGATCTTTTTTGTATTCCGATACGATGATGATAGTTGAAGCTGATGCGCCTTCAACTTTATTCCCATTGTAATCAATTACATAGGATTTTACCCTTTTATTGTAGAGGTCTTCCACATTCGCCCCTTCTTCGATCTTCATGGCTACACTGAGGATGTTATATTTTTTCTCTAGTTCTATATTTTTCTGCTGCTTTTCCTTTAAGCCCATAGCAGTGAGGGAAAGCGCTAAACCACAGACTATGGTAAGTCCTATGGTATAAATTAGTACATAAGTGTTAGACTGTCGCACGTTGTAATCTCCTTTTTTTGTTAGCTTCTACTACATAATAATCAATCATGGGTGCCAGCACATTCATCAATAAGATGGCTAGCATCATTCCTTCAGGGTATGCTGGGTTAAAAACTCTAATCAGCACACAAAGGAAACCAATTAACAATCCATAAATCCATTTTCCTACGCCAGTTTGAGATCCACTCACTGGGTCGGTAGCCATAAATACGGCTCCAAAAGCGAAACCGCCCATAACTAGGTGGTAGTGTGCAGGTAGTGCCATATATGAATTGACCGCAAACAAATTTAAAATTAATCCTGCTAAATATCCACCAGCAAAAACACTTGCAATGATGCGTGCGCTCCCAACTCCTGTAACAATTAGAATTACAGCACCTAAAAGACACATCAAAGTGGATGTTTCACCGATTGATCCTGGAACCGCACCTAAAAATAAATTTTGAAAGCTGAACATTCCCTCATACCAGGAATTAGAAAATGCTGCTTCTACATTTCCAGCGTTGCTTGCAGAGGTTTCGTAGGCAATGCCTAAAGCAGTTGCACCTGAATATCCATTCACTACTGCTGATTTCTGATCTCCCAATACAGTCCAAATTTCACCAGCCATGTATGCAGGATATGCAAAAAATAAGAAAGCTCTTGAGGTAAGTGCCGGATTTAAAACATTCATTCCTGTGCCTCCAAATACTTCTTTACCTACCACAACTGCAAATGCAGTGGACAAGGCAACCATCCACAATGGAATGGTAGCGGGGAGGATCAAAGGTATTAACATACCTGTTACCAGAAATCCCTCATTTACAGGATGTTTGCGGATGATGGCAAAAACAAATTCTATTCCCAAGCCTGTCATGTAAGATACTACCACAATGGGCAATACCTGAATAGATCCAAAGAGAAACTTATCCAGAAAATCCATAGAAGCACCTGTAGCCAAGGCGTGTTGATGTCCTACATTCCACATTCCGAATAGCAAGCATGGAACCATGGAGATGATCACAGTCATCATCAATCGTTTTAGATCTACTGCATCCCGAATTTGTGCGCCTTTGGATGGGGTAGTGGTATCGGGTACAAATGCCAGCGTTTCGAATGCTTCAAAAGCGTAGTAAAAGTTTTCAAGCTTGCCCCCTGGCAGAAAATTTTTCTTTTGATGATGTAAAATGTCTTTTAAGAATTTCATAATCGTCTTGTGAATTAGCTGTTAATCATTAGGTCTATTCCTTCTCTGATGATGTCTTGAATGTCATTTTTCGAAACATCTACAAATTCACACAGTGCGAAATCTTCCTCTGCTACCTCGTATATTCCAAGAGCCTCCATTTCATTGTAATCCTTGGCCAAAATAGCTTTGATCAATTGGAGCGGATAAATGTCCATAGGCAATACCTTTTCAAATACCCCCGTTTGAACTATCGCACGCTCCTCACCATGTGTATTTGTGTCCAAAACATATTCTTTCGTAGAAGGGTTCAGGAAAGACAATAGGCCAAAAGCCCTCTGAAAACTCAACTTAGTGGTGCTTGGCAGAATCCAGCCTAAAAACTCTTGATAGTCACCTTCTGGAATCACGGTTACTTGATGGTGGTAATAGCCCAAATGCCCATTCAAATTCACTTTTTCGCCAGTGAGCACGTTTCCTGAGATTATTCTTACATGGTCGCTGGAAGTATTATCCTTAACCATATTTTTAATCGAGGCTCCGGCAAATGTCCTGTAGTATTGTGTTTTCTTAACTTCTGATCCTGTAAGTGCCACAAGTCTGGACGTATCATATTTGCCCTCGTTGAATAGCTTGCCAATCATATTTACGCCCATTGGATTCAACGTCCACACGATGTCTCCTTTGTTGATAGGATCGATATGATGTATCTGGACTCCAACATTTCCCGAAGGATGTGGCCCTGAGAATTTATTGATCTGTACACCTTGAGCTTTTGCGAAAATGTTTGTGACTTCCGCATCAGCGTTGATATTAAGATGTACACTACCTTTTGTGAGCTTTTTTAAGATATTGAGTCCTGCCTGAAAATTGTTTTCTTCCCCTTTTAGAGTATATCCGTAGTCTGGAGCTAAAGGATTAGAATCAAATCCACATATGAAAATTGCCTTAGGTTCATCTTTAGGATTCGCGACTATCGCATAGGGTCTCTGAATGATGTTTGCCCAAACTCCAGACAACATCAATTGATTGATTATTTCATATCTGCTGATGCTTTGCTGCTCAGAAGAGCTATACTTCTTAAATTCGAGAAATTCGATAGCTTTATCTGCAAGAATCTTGATTTCAAGGATTTTGCGCTTCTCCCCTCGATTAATTTCTACGATCTCCCCACTTACAGGCGAAGTGTAGTGAATGTTTTCGTTGTTCTTATCGATGAATAAGGGCGAACCTGCTTTCACAGCATCACCTTCTTGAACCAACAGCCTTTGTCTACCGATTCCCATAAAGTCTGTAGGCTTGATAACGTAGGTTTCGGAAATAAAGTCTTCTACGGTTTGTTTTTGAGCAGCTCCTTTCAGCTTGATGTCAAATCCCTTCTTGATTTTGATATTTTGAGACATAGGTGTTCGTGCGAGATACTCCACAGATTGTTTTTAAAATCGTGCAAAACTATGAATTGTTTTGAAATTGCCTTAAGCTTATCTCTCTAAATTGTTACACCAAGGAAGATTGGGTAGAAATAGCACGTGCCACATTTTCCATCAACCACATAGGCGTGGAGGTAGCTCCACATATGCCTACTGAATTGGCATTAACAAACCAGTCAGGATTCACTTCCTCCTCATTTTCAACAAAATAGCTTCTCTCATTTACTACTTTACACACCTTAAAAAGTGCTTGGCCGTTTGAGCTTTTTCTGCCACTTACAAATAAGATAACATCATGTAGGGATGCAAATTTTTTAAGCTGGGGTTCTCTGTTGGACACCTGTCTGCAAATACTATCATTTGCATCTAGCATTTCAGCCCCAGCCT
>DAINOB010000054.1:0-11146 GCA_036735585.1 Cytophagales bacterium
ACCACTAGAATTCCTCCTGCCAGTCCAAATTTTAATCATTCCTATGATGGTGACCCTAACACATATGTTGCTGGGTTAATCGTATGGAATGGAGGCTGTGCTGATTCTACAGACTATAGCGCAAACAATTTCGATGACCCTAAATTCACGCAATTGCTGCCTAGATCGGATATTAGTTTCTTCATTAACAACTGCGACATTGGTGAAGTATTTTTTGTAGACCAATCTATCGGATCGCAAAAATGGGTCTGGGAATTTGGAGACCCTTTAACTACAGTACTATCTGACAGTATTACCAAATACCTGCCTGGTAATGTTCCCCCTTCTGTAAGGAATCCAACGTTTTTATACCCTGTAGCTGGTACTTATAATGTAACACTCACCGTATCTCATGACAATATTATAACAGTAAGAGACAGTTTGGGAGTTGTTTTAAGCAATAGCTTTTTTGCCAACACGGGCAACCCTTTCACCTATTTTCTAAACACAGATGGTGACAGTATTTTGTCAGGGCCTGTTACTACATCTGATTCATTATTAATAATCCGATGTGATGATGCAAGCACCATAAATGTAAATGTTCCTGCGGGATCAGACCAAACCGTAACGTTTACTTCAAATTATGATAGTGCAGCTCAGAATTGTGGACCTGTCACCGTAGATTTTACCTTAACAACCTCTAATGTTCAGAGTGTTTTTTGGAATTTTGGCAATGGAATTACCAGTACAAGCCCTAATCCATCTATTATTTTTAACGAAACTGGAAGCTATACCGTTAATGTAACATTAGTCACTGTAGATGGTTGTAGGTTTCAAAAATCTTTTCCTGACTATATTAAAGTTTATGGGCCAAGGGTAGGTATAGAATTTTGTGAGTCTGCGGCCTGTATAGGAGAAAATATCCAGTTTGTAGACAATTCTTATTCCTTGGCGTCTATCACTCAGCGAACATGGAATATGGGAGATGGTACCATTTTCACCAGTGATCCTTTCCTCCCAGGCAGCACTTTCCGCAATTTAGATAGCTTAAGAAATTTCAATTATTTCTATTCTCTTCCTCTTCCTGGATTCCAAACACCAGGGATGCAGGTTTTGCTTCAAGTGGTAGATGCCCGTGGGTGCATAGCTACAGATTCGTTCAGAATTAGACCCACTGAACCTATAGTAGAGTTTACTTTCAACAATACCGCCATCAGCTGTGATACTGATAGTGTTCTAATAATTGTGGGTAGCTCAGAAGCTAATGGTTTTAGGCCGTTTCGCATTCGATACGAAATTTATGATACCCTATCACCTGCCAATTTATTGTTTAGTTCTGGGCCAGGGTTGGCAACATTTCAATCATTCAACCTAAGCGCAACGAATGATACTGTACCGAGATTCTATGATGTAAGGGTAATAGTAGAAGATTTTAAATTCTATGATTTAGGCACTGGTTGTATAGCAGAACGAACCGAACGTTTGGGTGTTTTCCCTGGAAAGCCTCAAGCCCTGTTTGGATTTACAGCAGATACCAATGCCTGTCCTCCAAGATCAGTACAGTTTCTGGATTCTTCAATAGCCGCTATTAGAGGTAATGATACCATTCCAATTGTGTCTTGGCTATGGGACTTTGGTGATGGTACTACTTCCACTGTACGGAATCCTTCTAAAATATATACTTCTCCTAATCAAGCTGGGTATACCATAACTCTAACTGTAACAGATGCTACGGGTTGTACAAATACCTTCACGTTAAATAATGCTGTTATCATTAGAGGAGTAGAGGGTACTTACACTGCACAAGAAATATCTCCAACTATAGGTCCTGTTTTAGGGACTGGTAGCATTATTAATTTTGTACAAGGGCCTTTCAATCCTCTTCCGTATACAATCGCATTTAATGCAGTTCTCGCCAATCCTGCAGATACTGCCCTTGTATTGAGCTATCTCTGGGACTTTGGAGATGGTAATCTGGGCAGTGGTCCTAGTGTAAATTACACTTATACAATTCCAGGAGTTTATGCACCCGCATTGATTATCCAAAGTATTGATGGCTGCCAAGTATCTGCCAATAATGTGGTGAATGTAGTAGCTAATGGTTGTCCCCCGCCAGTTATTCTAGGTGATACAGCGGTATGTAGAGGTTCCACATTCCAATTGATTGGATTGCCGCCCCTAGGAGGGGCCGCCCCACCATACACCAACCCGACTTGGACAATAGTAGGCCCCGGAACTGTAATAAGTAATTTTGACACTTTAAATGCCACGCTAAATGCAAGTGTTACCCTTCAGTATTCTATCACAGATAGTTCTGGTTGCGTGGGTTCAGCATTTATATTTATCAATGCCATAGAGCCTCCTGTAGTTGATTTAGGAAACAATTTGCTGGCGTGCGTTGGACAAGATGTGACAATTGGATCAAATGTAACTGGCGGGTCAGGTTTCTTTACTTATTCTTGGACCTCTCTTCCTGCGATTCCAGGACTACCAGCTACCGATACATTAGTGGTAACCAATATTCAAACAACTACCCAATTTACGCTCACGGTTCTCGATACTATTTCGGGCTGTAGTGCAAATGACAACGTAGTGGTGAATGTAAATCCACCGCCAACTGTAAATGCAGGTCCAGACATTTTATTATGTTCTGGTAACAATGCACCTATTCCAACCACGGTAGGAGGTGGAACAGGAAATCCTTTAAACTTCACATTTGCATGGACACCCATATTTGGTCTCTCAAGTGCCAACATTCGTAATCCAGTAGTAAGTGGTGTAAATCAAACATTAGCTCCTATTGTCAGAACCTATACTGTAACAGCTACAGATAGCTTGGGATGCTTTGGACGAGATACTTTACAAGTTACAATCTCCCCACAGATTGTGATTACTGGATTTCCTGATCGAATTATTTGTCTAGGAGATGCAATTGCGCTTAATGGCAATGTAACTGGAGGGGTAGCACCATTTACTTTTAGTTGGACAATAGTAAGTGGTACTGCTGGTTCGATCAACAATCCAACAATTCTAAATCCTACGGTAAATCCTACTCAGGCAACACAGTATAGACTTACTGTTACCGATGGAAATGGCTGTACCGCAATTAGATTGGTAACTGTTACCATCAACCCAGCCATTGCACTGAATGCTGGTCCTGATCGATTTGTGTGCAGAGGAAGCAACATTCAGCTTAACTCAAATGCATCAGGAGGGACAGGATCTTTGATTTATCAATGGACATCTACTCCCACGGTTACCTTTAGCAATCCAAATGCTCCCAATCCGCAGATTTTTAATCTTCAGGACAGTGTGAGGGTTGTAATTCGAGTTACGGATGCAAACAGTTGTATAAGACTTGATACACTTTTAATTAACATTAGCAGACCAGTAGCTGAGGCTGGACCAAACCGTACTATTTGCAGTGGAGATTCCGCACAGTTTCTTGGATCAGGCTCTGGTGGGTTTGGTGCCTATACTTACACTTGGCTTATCCCAACTGGACTTTCTAATCCAACGACACAAAACCCTAGGGTGAGCAGAATCAACCCTACATCTACACCTCAGTCGGTTACTTATTTTCTTGTAGTGAGGGATTCAATTAATTGCCCAAGCCAACCTGACTCGGTGTTTTTAACAATAAATCCGCGGCCTAATTCTGATTTTTCAGGATTAGATTCAGCTTACTGTATAAATGCTCCTGCAGTTACGCTTACGCCTACAAGTGCTGGAGGCGTTTTTTCTGGGCCCGGTACTACCGCTGCTGGAATTTTTACTCCTGCTACAGCTGGACTTGGTCTTCATACCATTCGTCATGTGGTTACCTCACTTGGTTGTAGCGATACTACACGTAAAGTGGTGAGAGTAAGTCCATTGCCTAATGCCACTTTCAGCGGTCTTCCTGCAACTCTTTGCCGAAACGCAACACCTGTTACATTGCTGCCAGCTACTCCTGGTGGTATATTCTCAGGTCCCGGTGTTAGTCCTTCAGGGGTGTTTAATCCCTTCTCGTTATCAGTGACGGGGAATATTACCATAAAGTATGTAGTAAATGTGGCAGGTTGTCCTGACTCAACAAGTCAGATAGTGAATGTATTGCCAACTCCAAATCCATTCTTCACAGGGCCTGATACAGTTGTATGTGTTAATGGACCTGTATCGGTGATGATACCTATTGTAGGCGGAGGTGTATTTTCAGGACAGGGTGTAGTTGGAAGTACATTTAGCCCTACCATTGCTGGTGCGGGAATTCGCTTTGTTCAGTACAAACTCACCGCCAATGGCTGTACCGACTCTTTGGTGAAACAAATAGTAGTAAATGGATTGCCTAATGCAGCATTTGCAGGCTTAGACAATCTTAATTGTGCAAACCAACCCGTTAGAAACCTTATTCCTTCAATTCCAGGTGGTGTGTTCTCTGGATCGGGTGTCACCCAAAATTCTTTAACAGGAATTTACTCTTTTAGTCCACCTTTGGCTGATACTGGATTTCATAGAGTTAACTATTCGCTTACGCTGAATGGTTGTACGGATTCTTTGGCGAGAATTGTACGATTGAACAGAAGTTTTGCTTTGGTTGATACACCAATTAGAGTTTGTGAAGGTATTCCACTCAATCTTAACGGAAGGGGAATTTCTACTTCAGGCAGTCAATCATTTAAATTTGGTTGGTTTGCTGTAGGAAAGCCAGATAGCTTGCCAGCCGGTGTTAGTGGCCTCTTAGGTGCAGATGTAATTGATAGTATTGCCAATCCTGAATTCCTCACTTCGAATGTACCTGGTCGATATACTTACCGACTTAGAGTGAAAGACAGTACAGGTTGTGTAAGTGATAACGACACTTTCCAAGTAGTAAATGTGATCCCCAAACCAGTTATCCTACCTCGTGACTCTATTGTTTTTTGTTTCGAAGAATTGACGAGAACTACTATAACGATAGCTCCAGGCTACTCTACCTATTATTGGCTACAGTTTAATGATAGCACACCAGATATTGAAATCATTAGACCAGGGTTCTACGCATATGAAGTATCAGATAGCACCGGCTGTAGGAATACGGACTCTCTTTATGTTTCAGAGATTTGCGCGCCAAGGGTATTTGTCCCTAATGCCTTTACGCCCAATGGGGACGGTTTGAATGATAGTTTAGAGGTATTTGGCAAATATTACAAAGACCTTGAAATCATAATTTACAGTAGATGGGGAGAAATAATCTATGTACAAAGACCTCCAGAAAATAAACCTTGGGACGGGAAATATAGAGCTGAAGAAGTACCATCAGGCACTTATATTTATGAGTTAAAGTACACGAGCATTTTAGATGGATCGGTTACAAATCTGCGAGGAAATGTCTCTGTGATTAAGTAATATCCTTAGACCAAATGGGGGGCAGGCAGAAAGTACCAGGGACTTTCTGCCTGCTTTTTCTATTTTTGCATAAGGCAGTGTTATACTTTAATTTCCAAAGCCTCGTTTGACTCTACATGACTAGATTTTTGATTCCATTCATTGTTATTTTTTGTGTGCTTTCTTCTTTGGATAGCATAGCTCAAAATCAGCCAAATTCGAGAAGCAATACTTCCAGTGGTCAGGATGCTGACCTTAAGTTTGGAATGGAAGGGCAAACAGTTAAAAAAAACAAAAAGAAGAAGCGTTCAAGCAACTCTGCTTTTGATTACAATAAGAAAGTAAGAGAGTATGAAGATAGGGTAGATGCTGCTGTTGCTAAGAATAAGAAAATGTCTAAAGAAATGGCAAAACCGCAATACAGCGATCCTCGATACTTTGGCCATAAAAAGCTTCCAGAGAAAAATGCAGTTGGGAGGAAAAAGTATTGTAAAGTTTGCGGTATTAGACATTAGATTCTCTCCTTCCTCTATTCCTTATTCACTTGAAAGAAAAACAGAAGTCTTATCCTTTAGTTCAAAAGTTCATTTTTGTAAGTGCACCCATTTGGGCTATTCGATTGGTGTCTTTGCTTGCATTTGCTTTTGCTATCAAAGCCCTAAACGAACCTGATTTATGGTGGATGTTGCGTACCGGTGAGTTTATACTCAAACATGGCGTTCCATACACAGACTCTTTCTCTTTTTTGCAATATGGAAAGCCTTGGATCAATGTTAAATGGGGTTTTGAAGTATTAGCTTTTTTATGGTCACTAGTTTTTGAACCAGCTGGTTTGGTGCTGCTTCAAGCATTTGTAAATCTTGGTATCCTGTATGTGCTGTATCGCATGTACAACCAAGCACGAGTGCAGTCTCAACGCATTAATATATACGTATTTAGCTTCGTGGTATTGGCCATGTTGCTGGCTTCAGAATTTAGAATGACCGCACGTCCTGAGATGATTAGCCACATGATGGTATTGGTTTTCATCTTGCTTCATACCAAGGCATTTACAGAGGGATATCAATCCATCCGATGGAATGTTTGGATTATCGTTTTACAGGCTCTTTGGGCTAATCTGCATGAGGCGTTTGGAGTAGGTATGGTGATTACACTCACCTTTGTGAGTTCAGCACTCATTTATCAGGCAATATATCGCAAACATAGTAGCAGTTTACTGCTTAAATATTCTGGTCTTTCTTTGCTTAGCTTACTGGCACCAGCAATCCACCCGTACGGAATTCGGATGATATGGCATCCACTTGAGATTTACAGACAACTGGGAGCAAATAAGTATACAGTGGAGCTACTTGATTTCAGAGAAGCCTTATTCTGGGATCATCGTGCCTATTTAATGTTGAGTTTCCTACTTGTATTGATCGTTGGTCTTTTATGGGCTTTTTCTCGTTATAAATTCAAGGTTGTTCAGATTATAGCTTCAGTTCAAGCTCCAGCGGTTCCTGTTTTACTTGCCATGTTTGCTTTTTTGGCATTCAGTGCTCATCGTAATATTCCATTTTTTATGATGGCAGCAACCCCAATGGTGGCATTTATTTTAACGGATGTTTCCGAGTTTTCTATTTTTCAAAAACCATTATTACTCAAGGCATCCAGATTCTTGTTATTTTGGGTTTTACTGGTCTCTTATGTAACATTGGTAAGCAATCAATATTACCAGCGTACCTCACAAAAGGATGTGTTTGGACTTAGGGTAGATCCCATTAAGAATGCATCTGGGGCTGCTGATTTTATCCTTCAGAATAATATTAAGGGGCGAGCTTTTACTGATTATATCAATTCCAGTTATCTGCTTTGGGCGCTTAAGCCATCTTTTAAAACCTACCTTGATCTGCGGGACTTGGACGTATTTTCTGCTGAACAGTTTGATTACTACTTTAAAATCATCAACAATAGCGATGAATTCATGCGCTTTGATAGTCTTTACCAGTTTGATTATATAGTTCTTGGCACTGGTCCTCATCCGCTTTTACAAGAATTTTTAAATAGGGATCAAACCTTTGAAATGGTGTATGTGGATCCTACAGAAGCAGTTTTTGTAAGGAATGGCAGTAAATTTCAAAAGGTGTTAGAACAACATGCATTTCTAGATGGGAAAAGAGATTTGTTTCACTTTAAAGAGACTACTCCAGCACCCAGATTCAATTGGTTGAATTATGTTCTATGGCCGTTTTACAAAAACTACCATATAAAGAATTTGAATATTCATAAGGAGGCGGCTCGCTATTACCACACCATTTTGCACTACGATATGTGCATTGATAGAGCGAGCAAGGCCCTCCAAAAGAGTCCACAGGATAAAGAAATGAATCTTTTGATAGCTCAAACTTATTTGAGCTGGTCTAACTATTCTTATAGGCCCGAAGATAAACAAGGGAAACTTGGTGCGGCCTTACCGTATTTGCAGCGAGTGCTGAAAAATGATCCAAATGATTTGAATGCCTTGCTAGGAATGGTTTTTTACCATCTAAGCTTGAACTACATAGATGTGGCTTTAGATTATATAAATCTGGTCTTAGAGCAAGATCCAAAAAATCTTTATGCAATAGTATACAAAATTGAAGCGTATAAAATCAAGGCCAATGGAAATCCTGAACTCAAGAGCCAATTGCTAAATACCGCATTGACAGGTTTAAATGAAGCCATAGTAAACCAGCCAGAAACTCAAGAGTTGCTATGGAAAAAAGCTGAATTGCTCGTGGCTTTAGAACGGTGTGAAGAAGCAGAACAGCTGGTGGCTCAATCAAAAGGAATGCTTGATGGGCCTAATCAAATAGCTCGCTATGAGCAGATTATTGCTCCTTGTTTTAATTTAATAAATCCGAATTGATTGCTTCAATTATCTTTAAAGCTGTTTCATCTTTGGTAATCAGAGGTTGAGCCACTATTCGGCCACCCTTGAAAATGAATGTTGTTTTATTAGTATCAACTCCGAAGCCCGCACCTCCATCATTCAGTGAGTTTAGGACAATCATATCAAGATTTTTGCGGTTTAACTTATCGGTAGCATGTTTCAACTCGTCATTTGTTTCCAAGGCAAATCCAATGAGCAGCTGATCCTTTCTTTTTGATTGCCCAAGGAGAGCAGCGATATCTTTAGTTTTCTTAAGTGCTAAATGAAGGGTTTCTTCGGCTTTTTTGATTTTCACTGATTCTTGAACTGTTGGAGTATAGTCCGCCACTGCGGCTGCCAATATAGCTATGTCTACCTGAGGGAAATGCTCTGTGGCAGCCAAGGCCATTTCTTCAGCTGACTCTACGTGATGTATTGAGATCAGAGGGGAACTAGGAAGAATCTGTGTAGGTCCAGTGATAAACACTACTTCTGCTCCAAGCAGTGCACATTGCTCTGCGAGTGCTTTCCCCATTTTGCCTGAAGAATGGTTTGATATAAATCTTACGGGATCGATAGCTTCACGGGTTGGTCCGGAGGTGATTAAAACTTTCTTACCCTTCCATCTCTGCTGTGTTTGAAAAAAATCAACCAAATGATTGACGATTTCTTCGGGTTCTGGCATTCGGCCCTGCCCACTCAGCCCAGAAGCCAATTCGCCCACAGCAGCGGGAATTAGATGGACACCATGCTTTTTTAAAATCTCCATATTGGAATCAACTGCTGGATGGGCATACATGTCCAAATCCATGGCAGGAGCTCCCCAAACCGGACAGCGCGCTGATAAGTAAATGGCCAATAGTAAATTGTCACATCTGCCTTGAGCCATTGCTGAGAGTGTATTGGCACTTAGAGGAGCTATTAAAAAGAGATCAGGCCATAATCCGAGCTCTACATGATTATGCCACAAGCCTGTTTCGGCATTATAATATTTGCTGTAAACTTCATGCTTGGATAGGGTAGCCAAGGTGAGTGGTGTGATGAAATCTATAGCAGAATCCGTCATTACTACCCTCACTTCTGCTCCAGCTTTCACTAAAAGCCTTACGAGTACAGCCGATTTATAGGCAGCTATACTTCCGGTAATTCCGAGAAGTATTTTTTTGCCTTTCATACGTGGTATTGCTTATTCTGCTGACTCTTCAGGATCAGCGATTCTGTACATGATCTTCTCCTCAAGAAACTCCTCTATAGCCGTTTGGGTTGGCTTGGGCATTCTCTCGTAGTGTCTTGATATCTCTATTTGCTCTCTGTTTTCAAATATTTCTTCTAGATTGTCTACAGTTGTGGTAAACTCTGACAATTTATTATTGAGCTCTTCCTTTATTTTGGTTGATATCTGTCTTGATCTTTTACCAATCACTACAAGAGATTCATAGATATTGCCAGATGGTTGAGATAACTGGTAGGCATCTCTTGTGATGATAGAGGTGGGTACTGCGTTTTTGTTGGTACTCATGCTTATTTTGGATTTAATGTATTTAACCTATTTCATTCAAACAGTTCACGTAGATGGCTTCCGCCTCTCGCACAAATCTACTGTTTGTATACTTATCTATAAACTGCTGATAGCTTTCGATGGCTTGATAGAGCCTATCTTTTTTCTTTTCTTCTACGCTTTCTTTCGCCAGATAATAATAGCTCAGGATGCGATAATACATCAATTCTTCATTGTAAGTAGATACCGGGTAATCTTGCCTGAAGTTGTCAATGGCTATGGATGCGGACTTATAATGCCTGATTTTGTAATAGAGCTTGGCGTTTTCAAACGATTTCTTTTCCAGCTTTCGTTTTAGCAAGTCGGTCATATTGTTGCACTTTTCCATATGACGTGTGCTGGGATACAGACGTAGGAAATTTTCTATTGCACCAAGAGCTTCTATGCTGTTGGTTTGATCCAGATTGTATTCTGGTGAATTTTCGAAGAGGGTACTTGCATACATATACATGCTTTCCTCAGCATATTCACTCCTTGGAAATGTCTCATAAAAACGCTTGAAGTAATAGGAGGCCATGATAAGTTGTCGCTGATAGTATTGACAATAGGCATAGTAAAACTGAACAAGTTCTGATTCTTTCTTACCCTTAAGCACCGGAATCATTTCTTCAAATAAGATACCCGCCCTGTAATAATCTCCGGCCTGATAATATTTGAGCCCCGCCTCATACCTTTCCTGAATATTTTCGCTTTTCTGGATTTTCTGAAACTTTGAACAAGAAACTCCAAGCACCAGCAGTGCACACCCCACAACAATCGACAAGTACTTTTTCATAAAGCCGGCAAATATAAGAAATTGACAATCAATTCTCAAGTATACTTTGGTTGTAACTTTGAGGCACCACATCTTCTCTGGTGGGTCGCTCATCGATTTTCCAGCTAAAGTTCTTAAGTCTAGTATCTTCATCCTCATTTATTTCTTGTGGAGGGATCATTCTTGCTTCTGGTTCTCGGATAAACGTAATCGTACTCAATTCATTGTTCTCAAATAAAATGACCATATCGGAGCAAACTACACTGTTGATGCCGATTAGTTCTTTATCATCCTTCAAAGCATGGTAAATGCTCTCCCCATTTCCTTTCACATCTACATGGTGGATAGTGCCCGAATCGAAATGCGCAATCATATGCCTACCACTAAGCTGATTGTAAAATCCGAGAGTGTCTTCGGATACAATAAAAGAGTTGAACCGCATATACATCTTATCGATTTTTTTATCTGCCATTTGGATGTATAGACTGTCAGAAGTCAACTGACTGGCACTGCTCCATAAGATAGGATTTCTAAAAAAATGTATCGTGGAGTCGGTAAATCTATAGATGATAGAATCTGCTCTGCCTTGCATATCAGATTTGAATAAACGCACATTGTA
>DAINOB010000055.1:0-11139 GCA_036735585.1 Cytophagales bacterium
TTTGCAGCATCTTACAACATTATAGCTATTTTCTTTCTCTCTATTACTGAAAGTGACATCGCTATTGAGCGCTTGGTTTTTGAGCAGTTTTCTGCGTTTGCCACAGTTGGATTGAGCATGGGCGTAACACCCAACCTTTCTATTGCTGGAAAATTAATTTTGATCGTTACCATGTTTTTAGGCAGAATCGGGTTGCTTACCCTTGCCTTATCTCTAAGTACCAAAGTGATATCCACTGCTTATAAATACCCTACGGAGCATGTAATGGTAGCATAATGACTGTAAACGCACTCAACCATGCATTAGGCAATATAGATATCTACCTGCTGGACCAACTTCTCAAAGGCAGGTTTGATGGACTCAACAGAATTTTGGATGCAGGATGCGGAGAAGCCAGAAACTTGCACTGGTTTTTGCAAAACGACTATTCAGTTTTTGCAATCGATAGAGATCCATTGGCAGTTCAATACGCTCAGACGGTGTGCCGTTCCCTGCAAAAAAACTTTATCAAGGAAAACATTTCCGTTGGAGACCTTCATAGCTTACCTTATCCTAATGCCTTCTTTGATGCCGTGCTCTCTACAGCCGTGCTTCATTTTGCCAATGATCAGGCGCATTTCATAAAAATGTTTGCTGAAATTTCGAGGGTGCTAAAGGAGGATGGGCTACTATTTATTCGTGTGGCCACGCTAATGGGGATGGATTATCTACCCTTTGCGCTAGGTAATGGAAAGTACGAGCTGAATGGTGGGACTCAATGGTTTCTGGCTGATGAATCTCTAATACTTGAAAGTATTGAGTGTAATCATTTGGAATTGCTAGAGCCAATCAAGTCTGTGTGTGTGCATCACCAGCGAAGTATGACGACTTTGGTATTAAAGAAAAAGGTTGTCACCGGTAATCGGCAACAACCTTTTTGAATTTTTTACTAGAAAATTACTTTCCTGATGCCACGATATTGAGTGATAGTGTGACATCGTCATAGATCATCTTATCTCCTAAGTTTTCGAAGAAACTTCCAGAACCATAACGGATATCATACTTCGTGCGATCGAAAGTAAGGTCACCTACAACTGAAAGTTTTCCGCCTTGATCCTTTATTGTAACAGGAAAAGTAACAGGGACTGATTTTCCTTTAATTACCAGATCGCCTGTGACGTTGAATTCACCATCCTTGGCACCTTTTACAGCTTTTGTTAGCTTAAAACTTGCAGTGTTGAATTTCTCTACAGCAAAGAAATCATCAGACTTTAGGTGTCCAATTAGTTTACCGTTATAGTCTGGGTCTGTTAAGTCTTCGCAAGTGATGGTCTTCATATCTACTTCAAAAGCACCAGCAGTGATTAGGCCATTCTTCACAGTGAATGATCCAGACTTTAGAGCTACTTTTCCATAGTGTTCGCCAGATACTTTTTTGCCAAGCCATTTGATGCTAGTGGCTTTGCCATCTGCTCCATAATTGCCGTCTTTAGGTCCGACAGCCATTACCAATTGTGCACTTAGAAGTGCGATTGCAAGAGAATAAAATTTGATTGTTTTCATGTTTATAAGAGTTTAAGAGTTAATTAAGAATTGTTTTTTAAGAGTTCGCGAAGTTTATCTAGGTATTCATTTAAAAGTTCGGCTTCCTGATCGCTCAAATTAAAAGACTGAGCAAAAAAGGAGTCCTCCCTGGTATCGAGCATTTTCAGCAAATCCAAGCCAGTATTAGTAATGATTACTTCTACCAATCGTCTATCTGATTCACATTCCTCTCTGTTTACCAGTCCTTTGGTTCGGAGTTTTTCTACTATCCTAGAAGCGTTGGAGCTCTTATCTATCATTCGCTCAATCAATAAATTGACGGAAGAAGGTCGTGGATGTTGGCCCCTCAATATTCGCAATACATTGTACTGTGCTGGTGTTAAGCCATATAGTTTGAGCATGGAGGAATGCTTGTATTCGAGCGCAGCAGCTGTATACAAGATGTTAATCAAGGTTTTCTGCTTAAGATTTTTGAACCTGCTTTGCTTGATGTCTTCTTCTATGCTCATGACCGTGCAAATGTATGTATTATCATTATATGTACCAACATATTTTGAATATACATTGATAATTGCGTGATTTTCAGGTAGAAAAAATACATGTAGCAGCTATAAAGACGCTAAATTGCTTCATGAATCGAGGTATACTGTTGCTTTTACTTTGTCTTTGCTCAAAAGGACTATTGCTTGGTCAACATGTGATAGAAAACAACTGGCAGGCACAGCCTCATGCACGCCAAATCACAGATGAGCAAGGCCTGCCCAGCATGGAGGTCTATCATATCTATGAAGATCAAAAAGGATATTTGTGGATAGGGTCAAATGATGGTTTGTGCCGATTTGATGGAAAAGAATTCAAACGATTTACAGCGCCAAACTTATCAAGCAAGTCAATAACAGATATACTGAGCACTCCAGATGGCCGCATGTTTTGCCATAATTTTACAGGTCAGATTTTTGAAGTTGGCCCTAGCAGCTTACAAGAACTCAAAGAATATCAAAATTACATCACCAGAGGTTTTGCGGTAATTGAAACTACCAAGGACAACCAGCTATGGGCAGGTTCTGATCATGGCATCTATAAATATCACCCGAATACGAAGCAATGGGAAAGATTGGAATTCCCCGGCTACAATCTGTCAAAATCCAAATCATTTATTTGGTGGATACAACAGGATTCCCTTGGTAGATATTGGGTGATCAACAGCTACAGTGGTCTATGGACTTCCACCAATACTAAGGATTGGAAACAGGTACCTCTTCTAAAAAAGACGGCAAATGGTTGGTCGGCAGATACCCTTACTGCGAATACAAGGGTTACCCTTCATCAAGGCCAATATTATCTTTTCAATAGGCTCAACAAAAAAGTATTCCTCCTTGAAACCGATACTTTTAAGGAGATAAATGATCTAAGTAGTGCCTTGGGTGTTAACTCCAATGTGACAGGAATCTGGCCTGTAGCGCCTGACACCATTCTTGTTTCCAGCTACACAGGGTTCTATTGGTTAAATGGTACGTATGAATTAAAACAAAGCATACCGTTTTATCCAGATTTAGCTATTTCTACCATTCTAAAAGATAGAGAAGGCAATATTTGGTTAGGGACTTTAGGTTCAGGAATTTGGATGATTCCAGACCTTAGCAAACGTACAATCCTACCAACACAAAACATAGGTAGAAGAGTAGCTCAAATTAGCCTGAATACAGCGAAGCAAAAACTATATGCAGGCCTACAAAATGGATGGATTGGAGAAATTGATTTACCAAGCAAGACACTTATGCGATCAATCATACATCCAGTAAAGCGAAACATTGCCGCGCTTCACTACTCAGAACCTTTAGATTATTTATTTGTAGGAATAGATTGCTTGTACGTGCTGAACCCGCATGATGGAAAGTTGATCAAAACACTAAGTATCACCTGTAATAAAAAAATCCTCCAAGGACCACCTGGCTATCTCCTTGTAGCCAATTGTCTAAGTCTTCAAGCCATTCCCATAGAAAACTATACCACCGACCGTTCTAAAAAAACATGGGCCAAGTACTTGTTCCCGGAGTTAAACAATTATCTTATCTTTAATCGAGATAGATGTAGAACTGCTGTGCATGATTCTACGAGCAATACCATCTATGGAGCCTATCAACAAGGGCTGTTTGTGCATTTACCCGATACCTCATTTGAATTAAAATCTCGACAAAATAAGCCTGTATATGCGCTCAGTTTGTTTTTAAAAAACGATACGCTGTGGGCAGGATCAGTATCGGATGGCTTGTATGCTTTTTACAAAAACAAAGAGGTTCTGAATTTCAACGAGAAAAATGGGTTAAAAAGCAACACCATCACATCCCTGTTTTGTACTGACAGCGTGTGGATTGGTAGCTATGAGGGTATTCAGTGCTTTCATCCCATTACAAAAAAGAACTACAGCTGGGATAAAAGCGATGGCCTTCCCTCCGATGAGGTTAACGATATAATGGTCATAAATGATCAAGTATGGGCTGCCACAGGAAATGGAATTGTCACCTTTCCTGTAAATGCTGCTTCTATCAACTACACTCAACCGCAGGTAATTATCAGCGACCTTATTGTAAATGACAAGTCTATAGGTATTAAAAGCAATACACAATTATCCCATCTTGAAAATAACCTCATTATAAAAGTAGATGGACTTAATCATAGAGGATGGGGAAATACGCGTTTGATGTATCGATTGCTAGGATTGGATACAAATTGGCAAATTAGCCCTCCAGGGAATAGTGAACTGCGCTTTTTAGGACTACCCGCCAAAAAATATACGTTGGAAGCAAAAGCCATGAATGAAGATGGCATTCTTTCCGCTCAACCTGCCAAGCTGTCTTTTACGATCATTCCACCCTTCTGGGAAACATGGTGGTTTATGGTCGTGATACTACTTAGTGCCATATTGCTCATTTTCCTTTTTGTAAAGAATTACTTAGCTCGAATAAAAGCTAAAAACCTATTGGAACTAGAACGCACTCGGCTTAAACACGAGAAAAACAAAGCCCAAACAGAACTCAGAATCAGCAGATTAGCAGCTATAAAAGCGCAAATGAACCCCCACTTTATCTTCAATGCGCTCAATGCGATTCAAAACTTTTTCATTACTGATGATAAGATAAAGGCGAACGAATACTTGGGTAAGTTTTCAGATCTGATGCGAAAGATTCTCGAAATGTCGAATAATGAGTACATTAACTTGCAAGAAGAAATTGAAGCTTTGGAGTTGTACTTGGAATTAGAAAAACTAAGGTTTGGGGACAAGTTCAGTTATACTATAGAGGTGAAATTGGTAGAGGATGCAGATCAATTGAAACTGCCCAGTATGCTTGTGCAGCCTTATGTAGAAAATGCATTGAAGCATGGACTTTTGCACAAAAAAGGAGATAAAGAACTCCACATTCGCTTTATCCAAACACACGACCTCCTTGAAGTACATATAGAGGACAATGGTGTGGGAAGAAAACGCTCCCATGAAATACATGAGGAAAGAAAAAAGTACCAGTCATTTGCAACTCAAGCCAATCAAAATCGTCTTGAAATATTAAATACCGGACGACCTGAACAAATAAGTGTGGCCATTACAGATAAAGAAGATGAATTTGGAGTGGCTATAGGTACTTATGTCGTTTTACACATACCTTTACAAGTACTAATCGTTTAAAGATGACCCGCGCCATTTTGGTAGATGACGAGCCACTTGCTCGTAAAACATTGCTAAACCTGATTCTTGCGCATTGTCAAGAAGTGGAGGTAGTGGGAGAGGCAGAAGATATTCCTTCCGCTATCAAAATTATTCACCGTGAAAAACCCGATTTGGTATTTTTAGATATAGAAATGCCAGGTTATTCAGGATTGCAACTTCTGGATTTTTTTGACCACGAAAATATAGATTTTGAAATCATTTTTGTAACCGCCTACAGTGAATTTGCCCTAAGAGCCTTTGAGTTGTCAGCGGCTGATTATTTACTTAAGCCTATCCAAATTAAGCGATTGGTGGAAGCAGTAGCTAAGGTAACTGAGAAGCAAAACGAGCAAAGCAAAGAGAAACTAAAAACATTAAAGCTCAATTTTTCTGAAACCGAAGATGATCAAAAGATTGCCTTACCCATTTCTACAGGTTTGCTTTTTGTGCCCATCAAGGATTTGATTCTGCTTAGAGCAGACGGTAGCTACACTGAAATTTACATCAAAGACGAGACAAAACTATTGGTCAGCAAAAAGCTGATCGAATTTGAGAAATTACTATCTGCTCATCGCAAATTTTTTAGGCCGCATAGAAGCTTTTTGATCAATATTGGTCGTGTAAAACAATTTATAAGAGGTGATGGCGGCTATTTGATCATGGAAAACAACACAGAAGTCCCCATTTCTAGGGACAAAAAAATAGAATTGACTGACCTCTTAGCGGAGATGCGTCCGTAGTTCGTGAATTAAGCCTGCTATTCGTGGATTGAAAGCTACCCTTCGTGGGTTTTGACACATGGTGCAAAGGAGCCTACCCTACCTTCACTCCATAAAAATGTTAAAAACCATGAAAACTTTTTACAAACCTTTTTTAATGTTCCTATGCATGGCATTTGCAAATGCAGTACATGCACAGGATGGAACGCTAGACCTGACCTTTAACACAACAGGTTACAACAACTATTCCAATGCGGGGTCAATTTGGGATCTCAATTTTAGTGCTGGAGTTCAATCCAACGGCAAAATCATCACTTGCGGACAAAGTTTTGTTGGTGCCAACAATAACAGATTACTCTTAGCCAGATATAACCAGAATGGAAGTCTCGATACTACTTTTGGCACATCTGGAGTTGTTAGAACTTTGCTAGGCAGCACCACAAATGTAGCCACTGGTATCTCTTGTAAAGTACTGCAGGACAATAAAATCGTGGTTGCAGGAATTATGTCATCCTTGACCAATGACAGATCTATTTATGTAGCCAGATTTTCTGAAAATGGCGTGTTGGACACCAGCTTCAATTCGCCCAATGGATTTGTTAGAATTCAAGCTTCATTAATCATCCACGAAGTGCACGATTTGGAAGTATTGACGAATGGAAAAATAGTAGTTACAGGATATTTTGAAACCTTTTCACAACCTAACCCGGTAATTGCTAGAGTAAATTCAAATGGAACACTCGATAATACTTTTGGCGTAAATGGCATCTATACAACTTCTAATTTCTTCATGCGATGTTTTGATAGCAAGACTTTACCTGATGGCTCGGTTTATACCGTTGGAACAACCGGAGCAAATTTCAACGACCTTTTGTGCCTGAAGCTCAAAAATAATGGTCAACCAGACTCTACTTTTGGGGTGAATGGGCGCGTATTAATTGATTTGGCAAACAACTTCTCTGCTACTAACCAACATACCATTGACATATTAGCCAACCGCTCAATTATCATAGGAGCCACTCTGAGAAATGGACTTGCCGGCAATGCTGCCTTTGATGATTTTGCCTTCGTGAAATTAACCCCAAAAGGCACTTTGGATAATACTTTTGGCACAAACGGTGTATTCTCTGTTGACCTTCGAGGTTCTACGGATGCATTGTTTGGCTTGATTGCACTTGACAATGGAAAAATCGTGGCTTCGGGATATTCAAATCCTTCTGGAAATACCACCGAAGCAGGAAATGATTTTGCGATCACAAGAATCAACGCCAACGGAACTCTAGATGCCACTTTCGGATCGCTAGCTGGAAGAACGATAGTTAATGTAGGTGCAAGAGACAATTTGTATCGCATTTCTGTTCAGGCCGATGGCAAGTTGGTGATACCCGGCTACAGTGTAATTTCATCCAAAGGCAATGCCTCGATCACTAGATTTAACAATACAGGCCAACCCGTAGCATCCTATACCCCTGTGGTACTATCCAGCCAGACAAACAATGTGCAAGCAACTAGTGCGCAAATTCAAATTAAAGCTAATTCAATGGGTGTTGCTTCTACAGTTCAAGTTCAATATTCAACGAGTTCCAATTTTTCCGCTGGCACTTCTATAACAAGTGGAGTTTCTATCGGATCTGTATCAAATGATTCTACAGTTTTGATCACCCTCTCAGGTCTCAATGGTGGAACGGGGTATTACTTTAGAGCTATTGCCAGCAGTGCCATTGGATCTGATACTGGGGCAGTGAGTAATTTTATCTTTAATAATGTGATTCCTGCTGACAGTCTGGCCTTATGGTTACGTTCTGATTTAGGTGTATCTACTTCCAACGGAACGTTGATTACCGGCTGGAATGACCTCTCTCCAAAATCAAATAACGTAGGTATCGCGCCGGGTATCAGTCAACCTTCCTTGGTAAACAACGCGGTAAATGGCCTTCCTGCTATACGATTTGATGGTACTAATGACTTTCTAACGAGCTCTAAAAATCTGGATGTACGCAATGGCCCCTCTATTTTCATTGTGGCTAAAAATGCCGTGAGGAAAGACGTGAATGCCTTTATAAAAATATCTGCCACACATACTCAAGTAAACTCCCACATGGATTTCTATTGGCAGGCAGGCTCAAGTGGGAATGGCAACTTGGTATATGCCGCCAATCGTCCAGCCAGCGGATTTGGTGGACTGGCAAAGGCTAGAATATATCCTAACGTGGGAACAGTAAATACCTACTATCTGGCAAGTTGTGTAGTACCAAGCAACATAGATGCTTCTGGGTATTTCAATGGCGATTCGCTTATCAACTCTACGGATAACGGCACAGGGGTATTTCTCGCACAGGGTACGGATCGTGCTCAGATAGGGGTGCTGCCTCCAACAGGTTCCTTCCTCAATGGTGATATTGCAGAAATGATTGTCTATAACCGACCATTGAGCCAAACAGAGCGCATTCAGGTAGAAACATATTTGGCAAATCGATATAATCTTCCATTAAATTATACTCCTATAGCGTCTTTAGACTCGGTATCTAACCTTACAGCTAGCTCTGCTGTATTGTATGCTGCAGTACTTCCCAAATCATTAGGAACACAATATTCCTTTGAAATTTCAACAAGTACGGCTTTTACAAATCCGATTACTACTACTTCAGGTTCTTTGGCAGCGGGCACCGCTTTCACTTCTGTAAATAGAACAGTATCAGGGCTTACTTCTGGCACCCTTTACTATTACCGACTGAAAATGACCAATGCTGCTGGTACATTTTATAGCAATATAGCCGCATTCAGACACCAAACACAAATCCCAACCAGCGGTCTCCGCACCTGGATCAGTGCGGATCAGGCAGTGCAAACCACTAACCAAAAAGTGACTGCTATCTATGACCTTGCAGAACCCAGACGCTACACTTCCTCTGATACGGCTACTGCACCGGCTTTGGTCACCAATGTGCTGAACGGAAAGCCTGTATTGCGTTATGATGGATCAAACGATGTACTTGTTGGAAACAAAACGATAGATCTACGCACCAATTTTACCACCATCATCATATTTAAAAACAGGGTAAGAAAGTCTTACAATGGTCTATTCAGGATTGCTTCTGCACTTACCGGTGAAACTTCCAACTTAGAAATTTTCAGTGATGGAGGGGGAACAGGAAATGGGTTACAATTTATCAGTGTAAACAGAGCGGCTAACGCTTTGGCAACACTGGAAACGAATAGCAATGGAAACACCTTCCCTGCAAACAACTATTACGTTTGGATAGATCAAAAATCTCAAAGTGGCCCTGCTTCAGGTCTAAGACTAATCAATAATACTGTAGTAGCACAGACACTTGGCGGTAATAATCAAGGTTTTAGAACACCAAACTCTATCAACACACCATTTATTGGCATCGGCTACAATGGAACTGCTTTCGGAGGCAATAAATACCTAGATGGGGACATTGCGGAGGTGATCGCTTACAACCGGGTACTGACTGCTCAGGAGATTTCCCAATTGCACGCCTATCTGGAGCAGAAGTATAGCCTTGGAATTTTGAAACCTGCCCTTTCTAACTTGAGCGTAACGAAGCAGGGTACATCCAACACCTTTCTAGCTTCAAGCTTTACCATAGATAATAGAGGAGTTGATGGCAGCTACCAGTTGCAATACTCTACCAACAAGTTCAGCACTTTTGATACACTTGCCAGACAGTTTTACACCTCTGCTCAAAGCAGCTTTACTGCCCAGATACCTGCTCTCTTGAGATACACCGTGTATCAGGTACGAGTGGTGGCAAGCAATGCTTTCGGAACTGATACCCTGTCCAGAGAAGCTATGTCTCCTTTTGCAAATTTCGATGACTCACAAATCCAGGGATGGTATAGATCAGACGGAGGCGTGGTAATAGGTACAACAGCCGGCAAAGTACAGCGATGGAGAACTTTGAGAAATTCTGGTTCGGTAAGTAATGATTTGGAAGCATTGCTTGGTTTACAAGAGCCTTCTCTACAAACCAATGCAATCAATTCCCATGATGCATTACAGTTTAATGGTTCAAGTAATACCTTGAGGTCATCTGCCTTAGTAGGACTGCAAGAATTCACCATTTCGATCGTCTTTAAAGCTTTGGGAGGTCTGGTATATGAGCATGGTGCAAATGCAAACACCAATTCGGGAGCATATTTAAATACCACGAATGGTAATACCATAATGGTGAATAGATTTGGCAACAGATCAACTAAAAATTTAGCTGCGGGATGGGCAACCAATAATACCTACAGAATAGTTACCCACATTTATGGAGGGAGTCACTCCAGCCATGGCCTATATGTTAATGGACAGCAAATGTCAATGACCAATGGGCCTTTCTTTAGCAGTTTCTCTGGGTTTGCCGATGCTACATTCTTCTTAGGATCAAGAAATGGCATAAGCAATTATCTTTCAGGCGATATTGCCGAGGTAATCATCAATAGAAGTACACTTGCAAGTAGCGGACTTGACAGCCTCCATGCTTACCTTGCCCAGCGGTACAATATCGGAGTGGTAACAGGAATAGCAGATCAGCTTTTTGAGGAAGCAAATAGCTCCTTCCTTTTTTATCCAAATCCTGCCGCTGATCAGCTGAACGTGATCATTAAAAATGACGGAGCAAAAAATGTAGAAATTAAAATTTATTCCTTGGATGGAAGGGTCTTGAATTCCTACAAACTAGAGGCTGAAAATGATGCAATCACAGGTAATTTAGATATCAGCACCTTGGGCGCAGGCATCTATATGGTAGAATTAAGTACCAACGAAAAAACAGTAAGAAAAAAACTGATCAAAGAATAAATCCACTAACCCTTAACCAAAAGCCCTTGCCTAGTAATAGACAAGGGCTTTTTTTATTGAAAAACAAACGGGTGGAAAACCACCCGCCTGTCTTATTATTTATTTTAACGCCAGATGAATTACTTTCTATTTCTTGATCAAAACCTTTCTTGATTCTACAGAGTCATTGGATTGGATTTGCAGTAAGTACAATCCTGATTCAAGACCTTCAACATTGATGGTTTGATCCACTAAAGATTGACCTGACAATTCATTGCTCCATACTTCTCTGCCTGTAATATCTTTAAGACTTAGACGATTAATTTTCTGTTCGCTATTTTCAACTCTAATATTCAGTACATCAGAAGCCGGATTAGGGAAAACTGACATCTCAAGATTGG
>DAINOB010000056.1:0-10990 GCA_036735585.1 Cytophagales bacterium
CGTACTTAAATTCAGGTTGCCTCCATGGCTTTAAATTTTTGCAACACAAGTGCATTTGACTGAGTTACAGCGAATTAATTTTTAGTTTTCTTTCTATACAAAATAGGTTTTGAACAAAAATCATCCTTACAAGTTTTTCACGGATGAAGACAACCTTTTTGAATAGTCTATGGTCTTGTATTTTGTAATGTCTTTCAGCCCTAGTGCATGAATGAACAGGAAATTATAGCCGGATGTAAAGCGGGCGATCGAAAATGTTTCGAAGCCATGTACGCACGATATGGAAGTATACTGTATGGTGTGGCATACCGCTATGCATTGGGAAGATTTCATGCTGAAGATGTTCTACAAGAAGCATTGATAAAAGTGTACCAGTCAATTAAAAATTTCAAAGGAGAAGGATCATTTGAAGGTTGGTTGAAACGAATCGTGGTGAATACTGCCATCAATGAATTCAACAAGCACAAGCGATCAGACTGGCTCTATGGAGAGGAAAAAGAAGCACTATGGAGCTATGAAGACAAAGACACTTTGGATCAATTACATGCTGAACAAATCTCAAAATTGATTCAAAGTCTTCCAGAAGGATACCGCATGGTATTTAATCTGTTTGAAATTGAAGGGTATTCCCACGCAGAAATTGCCGAAATGATGCACATCTCGGAGGGAACATCTAAATCACAGCTTTTCAAAGCAAAAACAAAGTTAAAAGAAGAGCTTAGAAAATTAGGAGTTCATTATTATGAGCGAATCTGACAAAGAAACAAGAAATTTGCTCAGGGAAAAGATGCAAAACTTTGCACCTGAGCCACCTACAGGCATGTGGGAAAGGATAGGAATGCCCACGAATGCTACAGAAGTGAAGCAACACTCCTCATGGTATAAGTATGCAGCCTTGATTCTATTATTCTTGTTGCCATTGAGTTACTACTTGGGTAGCAGATGGTCAGCAAGTGAGGATAATGGGGATTTTATAATTAGGGAAAACATAGAAGCGCAACCTACCCCTCTTGCAACAAAGGAATTATCGAAAAGTCAAGGTCAAACTTTAACCGAAAACGAGGAAACATTTAAGGAAGTCCCTTCAAAATCATTGGCCTTCAAAAACAAAAGTGAGTCTTTGTCAAAAAGCGCATTACAAAATCCAGTCACTCCAAAAGGTAAACAATCAGTATCATTTGGTTCTGAAAGTGAAAGCAAAAATGGTAATGGAGAGAACTCTACTTTCCCAACAGCAAATTTATTGGCCTTCAAAGACAATAACGAACCGAATTTTAACAGCCCATCTCAAAACCGAAGCTTTGAAAAAGATGGAGAATTTGTATTGCCTGATTCTGAAAGCACAAACAACAATAGAAATGTAGGAAACTCTATCTTCTCAAGAGAAGATAATTTAATTAATGTGCCTGTTCAGGAAAATACAAATGAGGTCTTCCTCTTAACACCTATCAATTCCTTAGGTGCACAAGTTGACACATTAAAAAAGCCAAAGTTAAATACTCATCCATCATTGCTTGAGGCTGAACTAGCACAATCAGCAATAGACACCACAGAAATTAAAGAACCTAGTAAAGTCAATTGGTTTGTCGGGATCTTAGGGGGACCCAATATGAGCTACAGAAGTATTCGCTCTGAAGTACATGGCGATTTGGTAAACCATAGAAACGCACACGAAACTAGGCGAATTACCCACAATTTGTCTTTTGAAGTAGGGATGCAATGGAAACGATTGGTACTTACAGCTGGTTTTGCACACATTCAGAAAGGCGAAAAGTATTCTTTCAAAGGTGCAGTAGATCATAAGTTTACCAATAACTATGAATATTTCACGCTGCCCATCCACGCAGGTTTTGTAGTACTTCAAGGAAAAAGAGCAGAATTATTGCCACTGTTTGGATTCTCAGTACACAAGCTCCACCGAGGAGAATCTTCATGGCTCAATCCTCATAATCATAGTGAGGTGCACATGGTAAGTACACACAACAACCCGTTTAGAAATACTGGATACTTGGTAGATGCACAATTGGCATTGAATGTACATTTGAGCTACCACTGGGATTTGCTGTTAAGGGGGGGCTACACCTATTTCCTTCAGTCTATCTACAAATCAGAAATGCAGTTAGACCATAGGCCCTACAGCTGGGATCAGAATATTGGCTTGAGATACAATTTGTAATAAAAATTGGTTGCCCAAAAAGGAATCATTTTTTGGCACTTTTAGAAACATCTCTGATTACAGAGAGCAAATGAGGTTCTTTCCCAAAAATGATTCTTTCTACATTGATCTCAGCCTCAAATACTTCCCCATTTTTGCGGTGTAGTTCTGCCGACATCTTTACCTTACCATTCTCCTTAAGCTGCCTGAAGAACTCTTCTCGATGCATTGGATTATGCCATATATTGAGCTCATAAGACTTCTTGCCAAGCAACTCCTCTCTTGAATACCCAAGTACCTCAACTATCCTATCGTTGATATCCACTATTTGCAAATCCTCCTCTCTGATCAGGTTGATCATATCTGGACTCAAGTGAAAAGCCTTATAGAATTTGTCTTCTGATGCTCTTACTCTGGCCTCTATTTCTTTATAATAACTAATATCCTGAGTGATTCCACGAATAGCTCCTACATAGGAATTGGGACTGCCATCTATTTCTTTATCATCATAGAAAACGGCCGAACCAGACATTCTGATCCACTTTTTAAGATTACCAGGCAAAATAGCCTCCACCTCAACGTCAAAGCTTCTACCTAAATTCTTACAATTTTTGATGGCTTTTTCAACCACTTCATATGATTTGCCTGTGAAAAAACTCAGTGCATAATTAATGGATACAGATTCCTTTTGTTCCTCTTCTCCAAATATTTTGAAAAGATTGGCGGACCAAATTCCTTTGGAGGTATTGAGATCAAACTCCCAGTTTCCCATTTTTGCCACTTTCTCCGCCTCACTGAGTAAAAACTCTCTCTGCTTTATCCTTTCTATAGATAGCCTAAGATTTTCATTCAGCTGTAAAAGTTCTTCCTCACTACTAGCCAACTCCTCCTCCCTTGTAGATAGCTCTTCATTTAGCTTTTTCTCATGGTCTAAGGATTGACGTAGAGACTCTTCATAATTTCTGATCTCTGTCAAATCTCTCATTGCACCTATCATCCTAAATGCCTTTCCCTGCGGGTCTCTAAGAAATTTGCCAGTATCGGTGATGTATGCTACTCGACTATTTTTTGTCAGAATTCGATAATCACATAGCCATAAACTTGTCTCAGGCTGATCTATTGCTTGATGGAGGCTTTCTACAACTCTGTGGAGATCTTCTGGATGGATCATTTCTTCCCATGACTCTATAGTGAATATCGCTTCTGGATCTAGTTCATATAGTATATTGGCTCCTTCATTCCACACTGCCACATTGGTCTCCAAGTCCCAGTCGTATATGGCATCTGTGGAAAGATTGGATACCGTTCTAAATTTGGTTTCATTAAAAGTTAACTGTTGCTGAGTCTCCTTGAAAACAGTGATATCGAATACAAATCCTATGATTTTACCCCTAATTGTACCTTCATAATCAAATGCAAGAGCGGAAAGCCGTTGCCATACATGCTTACCACTGGGCAATATTTTAGGAAACTCAGCGGAAACTGGCTCTCCTGTGGAAACAAGATTCTGCATCGCTTTTTCAAGAATAGGCATATAGCTTGGATCGAGCCCTTCAGACAATTCTTCAACAGAAATAGATCTATCATAATTTCCTAACTCGTTCATTTCCAGCAATGATCGAGAAAACTCCATCACACCAGTTTCTAGCACTTGAGTGAAAATCCCAATTTTAGCCTGTGTTTGCAAGGTTTCGATAAGCAATTGATTTTCATCATAAGCCCTCACTGTATGAATCAACTCTTCATTGGTTTGTTTGAGCTCCTCTTCGGAAGCCGCTATTTCTTCTTCGCGCTGTTTTAACTTATTGTTTAAGTCTTGAACCTTCTCTAGTTTGCTAGAAAGTTCTAACTGACGCTCCACTTTCTCTGTAACATCACGGCTGTAAATAGTAATACCCGCGATACTACCATCTACCCAAAGAGGAGAGAAATACTGCTCTCTGTAATACACTTTCTCACCCACTGGAGTGTTGATTTCCAGCATAAACGTCTCCCCCTTTAAAGCTCTTTCGTAAAATTCTTTATAATAATCAGCTATGGCACCGAGTCCTATGCTTCTGAAACTTTCAAGAATGGATTCCCCCACTTCTATTTTTACGCCCAATAAGGTTTCCATACCTTTCTTCAGTGCGCTATTGTAATGCAATATTTTGAAATCTCGATCCAGTGACCAAAACTCATCTGGACAATTATCAAGAGCAGATTGGAAATAAGACGGTTTAGTATTCACGTTGATTAGGTCAGTAAGTACAGTGTTAAAAAAGTAAAAATACTCACATACTTAATTGATTTTTACAAGGTGAGAAAAATAATTATTGTGTGTTCAGATGCTTATGAGACTCTCCTATTTTTTGCATAAAACGTATCATTCCATCTACGCCCATCACATGATTAATTTTAGTCAGTGCCAAGGCAGCATCTGGCATAGTAGTGATCACACATTCTTTGGGATCCTGAACTATAGTAAGCCCTCCCTTGTCTGTTATGTGCTTCATGCCAAGTGCACCATCACGATTAGCTCCTGAAAGCAGAATACCTATTAGCTTTTCCCTATATACATATGCGCAGGATGAAAGTGTGATATCAATAGCAGGTCGGGAATTGTTCACCATCTCCTCTGTGGAAAGTGCTATGGTATGTCCCAGCTCTATACTCATATGATAATTGGCAGGCGCGAGGTAAATTTTTGACTTCTTGATATTCTCTTTGTCTTCTGGCTCCACCACGGGCACCTTGCTTTTGATAGATAGCGCTTCCACAAAGCCATGACGGATATGCTTCAGCCTATGCATGGCAATAAAAACAGGCAAGGGAAAGTCTGGACTTAACTGACTTAGTATTTTTAAGGCTACTTGAAAGCTGCCCGCAGATCCACCGATAACAATCGCTTTGTACGTACGCTGAAGATCTTTTTCGAGCATATTTATAGGAACCAAAGACTAATCTTTGATTTTTTTGAAAATTTTCTCTTCGTTGTTTACCACCAAGAACTTATGTGCTGAATCACACCAAATCATCGATTCCTTAGACCCAATGGCCAAGTACCCAAACTTATGCAATACAGAATGAATCAAATTTAGGACTTTGTTTTGCAAATTCTGGTTGAAGTAAATCATTACGTTTCTACACAGCACCAAATCAAACTTAATATCTGTAGGCATTTTAGGGTCCACTAAACTTTGTTCTCTGAAATTCACTTTTTTGAGCAGGTCTTTGTTCAATTCCGCCATTCCGTTGCGATAAGTGAAATAGAGATCGAGTTTTTTGGCACCTGCAAACCTGATATAATTCTTTTCATTTACCTCCATATTCTTCAGAGGAATGCTTGCAGCTGTGGCGCGCTTGAGTATTTCAATATCAATGTCACTTGCTACGATGTTGGTTTTTTCTAACATTCCCATTTCCGCAAGCAAAATGACCATAGAAAACACCTCTTCTCCAGACGAACATCCGGCATGCCATATATTGATATGATTCTGATTTTGAAAAATATTAGGCAACACCTTGTCTCTAAGTTCTCTCCAAAAGGAAGGATCTCGAAACATCTCCGTTACGTTCACGGTAATTTCAGACAGTACATAGTGGAAGAATGCTGGCTCCGTTTCTATCCTTTTGATCAGCATTTGCATGTTGGTCATCTTGTTCAACTCCAGAATTCTTATGAGCCTTCTTTTAAAAGAAGACAAGGCGTAATCGCTGAAATCGTACTTGTAGAGCGTTTTTACTTTATCAATAAATAGTCTGAGGTCGTTGATTTCAATGTCTTGAATAGCAGTTGACATGGATAAGTAGTGGTGTAAAAGAGTGAATAATCGGCATTAGTTTGTTGATTTCTCAAGCAGTCTCTAAGATGTAGTTGTAGTTGCTAAGTGTACTCTTATATTCTCCTACAAAAGTAAACGGACCAACAAGGCGAAAAAATCCATTAACAGGCATTTTATTACACTGAAAGAATGTGAGACAAGCAGATCAAACGTATCGGTTCAGAATTTTGTCAATCTGCTGTAGATAGCTACCACCAAATAAATTATGGTGCACCAGCAGAGGGTACAATTGATACATGGGGATTCGATCTTCAAAGCCTGGCTCAATGGGGAAGAGTGATTGATAAACCTCATAAAACCTTGCATCAATGCCTCCAAACAGTTGAGAAAATGCAATATCATACTCACGATGGCCAAAGTACACCGAAGGGTCGATCCACATAGGTGGTTCTGAACCCCGATGAAGCACATTACCTGACCAAAAATCACCATGAAGCAAGGAGCTCCGTTCTTCTGGAAAAAACTTATCGAGCATTAAATACAAGCGATCAAATTTTTTGGCCAGCGCTGTAGGTATGTTTTCTTCATAGAGTGCTTTGCCTACCTGTACCTTGAGTCTTTCTTCTCTATAAAAGTCTGCCCAGCGATCTTTGGAAGTATTGGATTGAGGAAGTGAGCCTATAAAGTTAGCAGTATCCCACCCAAAATACCGCTCGCTTACGGTATGCATGGTTGCCATTTGCTCTGCCAATTGCTCCCAACTTTGACTGCTAGGGTCGGTTGTGGTCACGTATTCCATCAGGAGGTAGCGCTGTTGTTCATATTCTCCGCAGCCAAATACCTTAGGAATCATGGCACCAGAATATGATTTAAGCGCTTCTAAACCTTTCTTCTCTTTTTGGTATACTTCCAAACTTAACTGTTCTGAAAATTTGATGAAAAAATCACCTCCTGCTGTTTGAATCTTGGCAGACTGTGAAAAAGTGCTACCACCTAGAGCTACAAAGTTCACCTCATCGAGCCAAAGCTGAAGATGCTCACCTACCACCTGCCTAAAAAACGATTCGAAATCAACATTAAAATCCATCATTGCATACTACTTTGGCTGCCAACCTATTATCAGGTTTTTACTAATTCTCTGCAACTGTTCGAATACTTTCTCAAAGTCCTGCATACTGCCATAGTAGGGATCAGGGACATCTGCACCAGGAGTAACTGGATCAAAATCCCCGATTAAATAAATCTTATGCTGGAACGCCTCAGGAATGATTCTTCGGAGTGCAATTACATTCTCTTTGTCCATTCCAAATATCAAATCTGCATATTCCCAGTGCCTTACCTGAATTTGTTGTGCTGTATGGTGAATGGGTACTTGGTTTTGTTTACACACTTTTAGAGTTCTATAGTCAGCATCTTCCCCTAGATGATAGCTGGCTGTACCAGCAGAAGTAGTTAAAAATAAACTTTTGTGGTTACCTTCCGTACCACTCACGTAATCAAATACGGCTTTGGCCATGGGAGACCTGCAAATGTTTCCCAAACAAACAAAAAGTATCGATTTTGGAATTTTTATGTTAGAATTCATCTTTGCGCTTTACCTTTGTGCTTGCAACAAACCTAGCAATTTCTCTTACCCTACCTAACTCACTTGAACTTACATCGTTTTTTTTCAACCCATTTTTCTTTTTTGATTAAGGTGTCGCTGTTGATTTTACTATTGATTGCTGGAAGTATCCAGAAAAACAATCCAAAATTTGAGGCCAAAGCAAAGACACCAGAAAAGAGTGAACGCCTATCAAAGCCTACAGGGGAATTTTTGTCCACTGAAGAGCCAGTAAAAAAAAATTAATTGGGTGTGGTTACTTTCATTGTGCTCTCCGTATAAAAATGTGAGATAACACAAATTAATTCATACACCTGTTAAAAAAGCCTAAAAAGCCCCGCTCTTACGGGGCTTTTTTATTTTTGGGTAATTTTAAAGAAAATCCATTCCGAATGTCCCGAGCCACAGGTGCAATTGAAGAAGAATCCGCTCAAAAATATCTTAAAGCCAAGGGCTACAGCATTGTAGAGCGAAACTGGCGTAAAGGTCGTGCAGAAATTGATATTATCGCCCTCCAAGAAGACACCTTGGTTTTTGTAGAAGTGAAATTCAGAAACAATACAAAATTTGGTTTGCCAGAGGAAAAACTTAGTGAATCTCAGCAAAACAGAATTTTAGAAGCCGCAGAAAACTATTTAATCGAGAAAAATTGGAATGGACCTATTCGGTTTGACGTCATTGCAATTACCCGTGATGATCTATTACACATGGAAGATGCCTTCCATTAAAATCTACGCCTAGGTGCTCCCAATTTTGGTCTTGCAGCTGCTCCTTCTTTTATCTTCTCTTGATTCTCCATCACTACAGCACCTTTTTCACTCCACTCTTTTAAAACATAAGGTTCCTCCTGCTCGTAAGGTTTATCGGGGTATTTGATTTCTTTGTTTCTCCTGTTTCTGATATCAAAGTATTCGTACCATCTACCAATCCTTTTGTCATCTTCGTACCTGCCCATTTCAGCAAGATTGCCACTTTCATAAAACCTAAAATAATCTCCTGTTCGCTTACCGTACACTATGGGTATTACTTCCTTGATTTGAGTTTTGGCCACATCCCAAAAACTAATTTCTGATTCTTGGTATTGTCCTTTGTGGAAATAGACCTTCTCTTTTAAAATATCATTAGCATCATGCACTACCCAGCGGCCATGTTTGGTACCTTTATAAAAGTACCCTTCCTCTACTACCGTTTTTAACAGTCCCTTTCCTTGCTCTTTTTTGTAGGGACCGTGCAACAATTTTGCATCGTTAAAATCCTTGATGTTGCGAGTATTGAAAATCTTCTTTTTGGAGATGCTGTACCAATAGATATCTTTTACATAAGGATTTGGCTCTTCCCATTTTTTCAAATAGCTGAAAAGCTCAATGGTCTGTCTTTTCCCGGTTCCTGCTTTGGTCCAACCTCTACGTGTTTTGTAGCCTAAATAAACTTTCTTCTTTTTCTTTTTTTTCTTTCGCTTTACCTCTTCTACCTTTTTTTTCTCAAAGTCAATGGTAGGCGGTTTTTTACCGGCATACTTCAATCCTTCAATCTCGCCCAGATCATCAGGATTATCGGGGTTGTATTTTCTTGTGAGTGAGGCTTGCTCTTCAAAAAGTTCCTCTTCCGTTTGGTCAGGCAGCGACTTTGATTTATTCTTTTTCCAAAATTGAGCTGAAACGCCCTCTGAAAGCAAACAAAAAATAATAAGGACCAGAATTCTATTCATGCAATACCTGTAACGAACAAGGGAGATTAAATATTCTCTCAAAATTAATAACTTAAAAAAAGCAAAGCTGCTGTCGGATCATCGACAGCAGCTTTAAATCACATCTTAGTGTATTATTGGTTTCCTCCGTCTAGCAAGGAAACACTACGCTGGATAAACTGAGTAAGGGACTGCCCGGTGAGCAACCCTTGACCCAATAGCGCTAAATCAAACAGCTGACCTACTTTATTCTTCTTCAGTTCCTTTTCTTTAGAGGCTGCAATTTGCCTAATCACGGGATGGTTGGCATTGATCACCACATTGTAGCTATCTGGCATAGTGCCCATAAAGCTCATACCACCGCCCATAGCCATATCTTTCATTCGTCTGATAAATTCAGGCATAACCACACTTACAGGAGGCTCATCAGATGGCATAGCTTCCACTTGCACGGTGTAGGTCTTGTTGTTGATCACTTCTTCAAAAAGCTTTTGAACCGACTCGGTTTCCTTTTTGCTCAGCAAACTGGCTTCTTCTTCCTTCTTTGGTATAAGCTTGCTCACGGCCTCTGCATCCACCCGCTTGATTTGTATTTTTTCCAATTTACGCTCAAGCAAGCCTACAAAATGACTATCCAATACATCATCCAAAAGCAATACATCGTATCCCATCCTTCCGGCAGACTGGATAAAGCTATCTTGTCTGTTTTTGTCTGAAGTGTACAAATACACCAAGTTGCCATCCTTATCTGTTTGTAGGGCAGTAGTATGTTCCTTGTACTCATCAAAGGTGAAATACCGGTCGGCTATGTTGTGCAACAGTACAAAATCTTTGGCCCTGTCATAGAACTTATCATCTGTGAGCATGCCGTACTTCACGAAAATTCCAATATCCGAAAATTTACTCTCAAAGCTGGGACGGTCGTTTTTGAAGAGTTCATGAAGCTTATCCGCTACTTTTTTGGTGATGTGGCTGTTGATTTTCTTCACGTTAGAGTCTGCCTGAAGAAAACTCCTAGATACATTGAGTGGAATATCCGGTGAATCTAGCACTCCATGCAAGAGCATAAGGTATTCAGGCACCACATCTTTTACCTCATCGGTAATGAACACCTGTCTTGAGTACAGCTGTATTTTGTTGCGCTGTGGTTCGATATCTTTTTTGATTCGTGGGAAGTACAATACTCCTGTAAGATTAAAAGGGTAGTCTACATTCAGGTGAATCCAGAAAAGTGGATCCTCAGCCATTGGATAAAGCTCCTTGTAAAAACTTAAATAATCTTCATCCTTCAGATCAGCCGGAGCCTTGGTCCAAATGGGAGTGGTGTTATTAATTACTTTGTCTTCAAACTCTACTTCTACAGGCAGAAACTTACAATACTTCTCAAGTATGCTTCTGAGTCTATAGCTGTCAAGAAATTCTGCTGAGTCTTCTGCAATATGAAGAATTACTTCAGTGCCCCGTTCATGCTTTACGGTGTTTGAAATGCTGAACTCTGTACTTCCATCACATTCCCAGCGGGCAGCCTCTGCATCTTTTTGATGAGATTTGGAGATAAGCTCTACCTTAGATGACACCATAAAGGCAGAATAAAAGCCTAAACCAAACTTGCCTATAATGTCTTGTGTGTCGGTTTTATCCTTGTATTTTTCTACAAACTCGGTAGCACCCGAAAAAGCGATTTGATTGATGTATTTTTTTATTTCTTCGGAAGTCATGCCAATGCCTCGATCGGTGATGCTTATCTTTTTGCCTTCCTTATCGAGTTTTACGACCACCTT
>DAINOB010000057.1:0-10890 GCA_036735585.1 Cytophagales bacterium
ATATTGAAAGATTGTGAATCGGCTGCGGGAATAAATAAAATGGCTCCAATGCCTGAAAGAACTAAGCCGGCAACAATGCCATTTTTGTATCCTAAACTGTCAATTAATTTGCCCGCAGGTACTGCTACCACAAAGTAGGTGGCAAAAAAAGCAAACTGCATGGTCAAAGCCTGATTGATGCTTAAGGAAAATACCAACTTGAAATTTTCTAGGAGGGCAGTATTAAGACCAATCACCAACCCCCACATAAAAAACAGAGAGGTAAGTACTAAAAATGGAAGGGAAAAGCTTTGTTCCCGAAGCTCCATTCCATGTTCTTCATAATTTGCTGTGTGGCCCATAGGTTTTGGTTTTACGTATTCGACTAGTTAGAGATTGCAGCACAAATATTTATATAAAATACCGAATACAAAAGTTGACATGCTTTAAGTTCAATTTATGGTGGGTCCAATCAACCCGTAAAGCTCTCTTAATGCCTGAATATGATGTATTTCGTGCCCTGCAATAATTCCCAACAATGCTCTTACAGATACCTCATGTCCGCTAGCTTGTCCCTTTCGGAGCATGGCTTCGGGTGTCAAATGGCTGAATAGCGTGTAGGTAGACAATCGAACAGCTCTGTATTCAGCCATAATTTCTGCTAGTGTAAGACTATCTGATGGGTAATATTTTGCATACAAATCTTGATCAAACCCTGGCAATGAAGTGGAATCATTTCTTGAAATACGCATGGCCCTGTAGCTCATGATACGCTCTGTATCGATAATATGCCCCAGCACTTGCTTTACAGTCCATTTTCCTGACTCATATGCATAATTTTCTTTGTCTGCAGGAATGCTGTAGTAGAATTCATAGCTATGTGTAGTTTGCTCTTTCAGAATATCTAGCCATTCTCCTTCAGGTAGCTTTGTGAGGTAGGCTAGATGAAAGGGCGCGTATTCGTGTTCAGGAATCCGAATGTGCATAGAGACGTTGGACGTGAGTTTTTTTTAACAAAAGACGATCAAACCTACATTATTTTTTCACTTCAAGAGTCACTCTTTCGGTAAAAATCCTGAATAGAGCCACTAAGCTCCCGATAAAGCCTCTGCATGGCAGGTAGGTCAGAGAGCCTTTGAAGATGATTTTCCACCACCTGATTATCTCCACGCACCGCAGGACCTGTTTGAACTTTTCTTGGGTCAAGCTCAAGGGCTTTTTCTACTGTCTCTTTTATTAGAGGCAACAACAAATCTGTGTTAACATCCCTCACATGCATGTATTCCCAAGCACAACTGAGCAGGTAATTCGTGAAATTAGAGGCAAAAACCGCAGCTACATGTAAATCTCTGCGCTGAGCAGAATTAAGGTAGTACAATTCTTGACTAAGGGATCCTGCAAGTGCTACCAAGAGAGACTCTGTCTCAGGGCTGTTGGCCTCTATACAAAATGGCACTTCATCCAACTTCAATTTTCTTCCAGCGCTAAAACTCTGCACTGGATAGCACACACCTGCTTTAGCTCCGAATCTATTTAGAATAGACAACTCTATGCCTCCGGAAGTATGCGCCACCACCGAATTAGAGCTACACACCAGTTGATCGATGACTTCAGGCAAAGCATCATCGCTGATGGCCAAAAGAATGACATCAAGCTCTAAATCTGAGAAATCAGGATAGTCCAGCACTTGGCAATCATAAAGTTTGTCGGCTAATTTTTGGGCATGCGCAGAGTGAAGACTATAAACAGCCGAGCAACGATGTCCTGCATTCTCAAAAGCAGGTGCCAAAATTGAGGCAACTCTGCCACTCCCGATCATCGCAAAATCAAGCGTTTTCCTTTTCATAGGCTTTCTTTTGTTTGTGACTTTCGTAATCCATAAACACTTGAACGATCACTGCTCCAATAATCAATAATATACCCAATACACTCATCATGTTCAGACTTTCTTCAAAGACAAAATAACCAATGGCAATAGCGAAAATAAGTCCCGTGTAGGACAATCCTGCAATTTTGGAAGCTGTTTCAGTCATATAAGCTTTCGTGAGATGAATTTGACCGAGCTGAGTAAACACACCCACTAAAAGTAAAAATAGCAAATCCAATGCGGTGGGATTCACCCATTGACTCCACATGACTGGAGTAACGACAGGAAACGTAACCAAGGGAAAGTAGAATACAATAATCAAGGGATCGTCCGTGGTTCGGAGCTTACGCACAATGTTGTATGCCAAACCAGAAAATACTGCAGCCGCCAATCCTACAAGCAATGTGTAATTATCTATACGTGGGTCATAGCCTTTGATCAAAGCCACTCCAACTAGGCAAACCAGCAGCACGATCCAACTGGCAGGACTTACCTGCTCCTTGAGAATAAACATGGCCAAAACCACTGTAAAAACAGGTGCCAAATATTGTATGGTGACTGCACTAGCCATTGGCATATGCTGAAGGCTGTAAAAATAACAAAGCAGCGCACAGGCCCCCATAATGCCTCTTGCCAGCAATAGAGGTTTGTTGTTCCCAAATGGTTTGAGCTTGTTTTTCCAAATGAAATACAAACAGATCACCAAGGTAACCAAACTTCTAAACCACACGATCTGAACAGAAGGTATGTGTTGTAGGTACTTCACACAGGTGTTCATGATGGCAAAAAAGACTGTGGAAAGTAAAATATAACGAACACCTTGACTGATCATCCTGCAAAATTGACAGAATTTCCGGACTGGTTGGAAAGTAATATAATTGTGGAGTCAACCCCATTTCTATCGAATAGGATATTTTATATCCAGATGCAACCTATTTACTTCAATACTAAATCCACAGTGTGACCACGAGCGATTGATTCAAATGAATGTTCTGCTTTTTTCTAACCTCAGCTTTTAGTGGAAGCAAATAGGTATTTCTTTTGGTATCAAACCATATAGCAGTGCCCCACTCTGAGTTATTGATACTAGCCACTACCTTCAATCTCCCCCAGCCTTCTTCTTGCCATTGAAGATGGGTTCTAATCTCCTTTGAAAGATCTAAAGGCAAAGAAACAAAGTGCCATCCTCCAAGAGGAGTGGATTGCCAAGTTGTGCCTTCGAATGTGTATTTGATTTTGCCTTTCATGCCAATAGGAATGAGACAAACATCGTGTATTAGGTGTAAAAATCTAGGATTATGCCCTAAACTTTAACTTCGATTGATGGCCATTCATTAAGAAAGCACCGTATTGACCGGAGATTTGAAATCAATCTCTCTTAGGCAACAAGGTATATTCTTGAAAATTTCCAAACAGACGCTCCTCTGTTTTGCCCTGCGTCACCGACTCTACCAAGTACCTGCCACCCACAAAGCACCCTTTCCAAGATTCGCCAATTCCACCAAATGATTCATCCTTGTCGCCTCTGGAGCGTTGCTTATTGATCCCTACTTTATATCCACGAAGTTGGCCTGCTATTCCATTGGCTTCCTGCGGATCGTCACAAGCAATGGAGGATACCAGACTGCCGTTGGATATATTCATTTCGCTTACCAACCCTTCGATAGAATCTACCAACACAATACTGTCTAAGGGACCAAAAGGCTCATTGTGGTATATTTTGGCATTTTTAGGCACATTCAGCAAGGCACAAGGAGGATAATAGCTAGAAAGATCTTGGTGAGGGAGGAAATCCTGCGGGCTTATCTTTCCTTTGAACAAAGAAACTGCACCTTTACCAATAGCATCATGGTACATGTAGTCCACCTCTTCTACTTTTTTGCTGTTGATCAAAGGTCCGAAGTCTAACGATGGTGGTTCCTCTTGCCCTTCTTCTACCAGTAATGGATGTCCGTATTTCAAAGATTTGAGCATAGGAAGATACATATCTAGAAAATCAGGAAAAAGTTGTCGCTCAATGACATAACGAACATAGGCCGTGCAGCGCTGCTTTCCGTATTTAAAGCCTGATTTTAATTGTTTGGAAAGACTGTCCCAGTTGCTAAATCCCCAAATACCGTAGGCATTTACACCTTCCATTTCTAGCATGTAGCGCTTATTTCTATCATACATACTGGCTACAATATCTCGCCCATTACTCTTGCCTCCTACATACGCCAGGCAATCGATATGATCGTTTTTCACGAGAGCCTCGCTCAATGCACCGCCAGACCCACTCACCAAAGTAATCGGCAATCCATTTCTTCTTGCAAAAGCAAAGCTGATAATCAGTGCAAATAAACCTCCATCTGAGGGGCTCTTTGCAATTACGGCATTGCCGCAAAGCATTTGGACCAAACAAGCGTGAACCAATACTGAAAGAGGGTAATTCCAAGAAGCAATGTTAGAAACCACACCTATGGGTTTGCGTTCACCTAGCATCGTTTCTATTTCATCGATATACCATTGTACACCATCAATACAGCGCTGTACATCGTCCAAGGCTTGGTCGTAGGGTTTGCCTATTTCCCACATTAAGATAAATGCAATCAGTTCTTCATGCTTACGAAGGTCGTGAAGCGTTTGCTGCACCATCTCCTTACGCTTATCGAGGTCAACATTAGCCCACGATTTGGATTCTTGTGCGCAAAATTCAACAGCTTTCTTGCAGGTATCTAAATCTATATTAGGATAATAGCCCAGCTGCGTACCATCCAAATTAGAAGTGAACAACTTTTGGTTGCCAGAGTGTTGCCATTTCCCTTCCATTAGGTTTAGTGGTCGTTTGTCATTGTCAAAAGCCTCTGGTATCAAAGACAACATTTGCTTGTACAAATGGGACCATTCGGCCTTTTTCAAAATTTGCTTCACTTGGGTCATAAGAATTTTTAAAGGTTTGAGTAGTTGACTTTAAATAACGGTTTAGCACAGATAGGTACGCAATAACCAAACATTGATTAGGCATACACCATGTAACTCTTTGTTCAATAAGATAGTTTTGAGGGCTTAATTCTTTTAATTTGGAGACAGTTTTAGAAGGCTTGATTAAAATTCTTTTTCCCAATTAAATAGCCTGAGAAACTTGTATAGAGGCTAAAATATAAAAGTCCATAATTGAATTTTCCATAGATTTGGGAAGAAACCTTAAACCGTTAAAAAATGAAACTCACTGAAATATTGGGTGTATTTAGTCAAGGCAATGGCACCGCCCGCAGTCATATGAAAAACCTTATAGAAGTGGCCGCAGTTGACGGACAGTTCTTAGTTGTTGAGTTGGACCTGCTGAAGACGATTGCCAAAAGAAATGGGATTTCGGAAAGCCGACTTGAAGAAATTCGAAAAAACCCTTCTTCCGTTACATTCGAAATTCCGTCAAATAGCCAACATCGATTTCAGCAACTCTATGATTTGGTGCACATGATGTCAGTAGACCAGCACGTGCATGAGGAGGAATGGAAACTCTGTAATTTATTTGCTATTAAATTTGGCTACGACCGAGATAAAGTGCCTGAACTTATTGATTCTATAAAAAGCAATATCCAAAACGGGCAAAGCGTGTCTGAGACTATGAAAAGGCTAGAATGGATGATTATTTAAGGAATAAACAACCAAATCAAATGAAAAATTAATCTACTCTGCCTGTACTACCCTTGTCCTTTTAAGATAAAAGTAAGTACCTATTGATAACACAACAATAATCAATAGGTTGGTAAGGAAGTAATTCATGTATTTTCCGCCAGAGTGTTCTGGAACAAATCTAGACAAATAAGACTCCGTATTCCCAATTGGAGAGAAGATACCCCCTAGGTAAAAGTGTATCAATAAGCAGGCAGATAACCAAAAAATAAATGTAAAATTGACCTTAAATTTCTGATTATTAATAAAATCGATAGATAGAATTACGATTAGAGGCAACATATAATTGAATAATCTACTTTTATCAATGCCTCCAAATAAAGCTAGAACAGACAATGCGAAATATACAATCAATGAAGGGTGCTGTTTCAAAAATGTGACTACAGACTTGTGGCCAAAAATGATCAATATTGGGAGGATGCCACATCCACTAATAATTGCATGTATAAATACTGGCCAAAACTCTATCAACCTAAATCTGGCCATTTGATAGAGTATTACCATCAAAGACCCACTCGTATGTAAGGACCCAAAAAAATGCAGGACTTTAAGAACTACAAATGGAGATAATAAATAAATTACTAATATTAATTTTTCCTTTCTGTTAGTCTTAAAATTTAATTTGAACAGATAATCAGAAACAACAAAAATACTAAAATAAGGAAATACCTCTTTGTGCAAAGTAGCTAAACATAAAAGCACAATGGCTAATAAATGCTGCCTATCAACTACCAGATATAGTAAAAGCAATAAAATTAACTGTGAGACATAATCAGTATAACAAGGAGAGAAATAAGAAAATTTTACTGACCAGAAAACGCCTGCATAAAATAATATTCCTACAAAACTAAAAAATCGAGAGAACCCTATTTTTAAAAGCAGTAAGTAAAATACAACAATATTTACAACACATGATACAAATGCAATCAATGAGAATGCTGAGATAGTTGGCAATGGTATATGATGTACGATAAAAGGAATAAGAATTCTTTGTTTATGAGGCATCTCTACATCAGATTGCAACATATCGGATTGAGACATTCTGGCATAATGAAGACCATCACGGTCATACCCATCATTAATTTCGGTCAGAGGTGTAGTTAAATAAACAGTAGTATTTAAAATCAATGAAAAAAACACAACTGCTAGTGTATCTAGGTAGGAATGACTTTTAATTAATACGAATAGCCGGTTCATTTAACTAATTTAAATTCCACAAAAATAGCCTCAAATACTATCGATGCGGGGTAAATAAAAAATTATATCTCACCAGATTTTATCCATCAAAAGCTGGATCTCAAGTAAACAATGGGTTTGAAACTGCTGTCCATCTGCGTTGAAGCACAACATAGATAGTAATCCTGATAAGAATAACTTAGGAAAAAATCAATAGGCTGTTTCATTGTCAATGACTAGAAACGATCGGACGCCATTCAATAGCCACGGGAAGCTTGCAGAAGTGGATTATTTGTAATTACTTTGTATACACATAATTAACGGTAGGCTATAACTATGGAACTTAATATTATCAACATAGGCAATTCTAAGGGTATTAGATTGTCAAAAACTATTCTCCAAAAATACAACATAGACGAAAAGGTAGAACTAATTTTTGAGAAGGACTTCATCATTCTAAAAGCAAAGCCCCAACCACGCAAAAATTGGGGAAAAGCATTCGAAGAGATGCATAAGAATGGTGATGATCGATTGCTGATTAATGATGTATTTGAAGATGAAGAATTTGAATGATGGTAAAAATACATCAGTATGACATCGTTTTGGTAAATCTTGACCCAACGATAGGTAGCGAAATGAAAAAGACAAGACCTTGTGTGGTCCTCTCTCCTAATGAAATGAATCAGTATTTACAAACTATAGTAGTGGCACCTATTACAAGTAGTTCCAAGCCCTATCCAACTCGGATAGCAATTAAGACCAATTTAATTCATGGTTGGATTGCTATAGATCAAATCAGAACCATTGATAGGGCTCGCATCAATAAACACTTTGAGGCTTTAACACAAAAGGATATAGAAATTGTAAAAAGCATAATTCAAGAAACATTTGTCGATTGACAAGTACAATTGAACCATTACGGCACAGAATACATTTGAGACAGGCACTCAACCTTCATTCCACTATTTTCAAAAGGACATTACCCGTTTTTTGCCCAGACTCCACATAGGTATAAGCATTTACAATCTGATCCAAGGGGTAGGTTCTGTCAACAACAGGTTTAAACTTACCTTCTACTACCAATTTCTTTAAAAAAAGCACATCTTGTTTATCAATAGTCGGGATAGGGAAAATCACTTTTTTCTTTTTTAGCAATGGAGTGAGCAATGCCAAAAACACGTTTTCCCGATTTTTTCCAAGCTCAGTGGACACATAGATACCCTTATCGGTGAGAAGGGGCTTACACTGATTAAAAGAGCTTTTTCCCACCGCATCAAAAACTAAATCGAATACCTGATTAGTTTGCGTGAAATCCTGAGTTTGGTAATCAATAACCAGATCGGCACCGAGTGCTTTGACCAATTCTACATTTTTGGTATTGCATACTGCAGTAACGGACACTCCATAATATTTTAAAATCTGAACTGCCGATGAGCCGATAGCCCCTGTGGCACCATATACCAAAGCTTTTTGCCCGCCTTCAATTTTCGAAGCCCTGATATCGCATAATGCATAATGGGCACCTTCTAGGATGGGAGCTGCTTCATCAAATGACACATGGTTTGGAATGGTAGCAATGGCTTTATCTTCAGCAATGGTCATGTATTCGGCATGCCCGCCAAAGCTTTCATCGTTGAAGCCAAACACTCTGTCCCCTATTTTGAAGCTCTTTACCTCAACACCTACCTCTTCCACAATACCTGCAAACTCACTTCCTAATATCTGGTGCTTGGGCTTTAAGAGACCACTAAATAGCCTTGAGATTACATATTCTGCACTTCTAAATCCAGAATCGGTTCGGTTTACGGTGGAGGTGTAGACTTTAACCAAAACCTCTTTTTCTGTAGGTTTCGGTCTAGGAACTTCTCTGATTCTTACAACTTCTGGAGGGCCGTATTGGGTATGTACTGCGGCCTTCATCAATGCGTGCATTGAAGGAATTCGTTTCCATTTCTAAAAAAGCTCAAGTATTTGTGCAATGTATTGAGATTAATCAAAGTCACTTTATTTCGATACCACCCAAAATCGTAGTTCCTCTTAGGATCAGGACATGCTTGCCGGGTTCGCTTACCTGAATATTCCTGCGTTTATCCTCCAATCCTCCCAGGATAGCCACAACTTCTGACCTGATTTCCCAATGTGGTGGCACGATTAACTTGGTGCCTCCTAGGATTTGGGTTAGTTCCAATACTGCCACTCCTTCAATGTCAGCATCGGCAAGATTTATCTCCGTTCCACCCAATACATTCACCGACTCGCCTCCACGAAAATTCTTGCTGAGCATGGTTTTCTTAACTCCTGAAAAAATCACGGTGCTTCTTAAAATATCATCGCTGTCGATATTCTGATATAATCCCTTTGCTTTGTTTTCCAGATTATCCCAAGTCTTGCGATCAAAATAATTCTTAGGCGAAAATATAAACCACAATCCTCCTGCGATGAGCAATACCGGCCAAAAATAAGGTGCTATATTCGGTTCGTCTATCAGTTTAGCAGCGAGAAAAAATCCTCCGATAAAAATTAGTATGAGTGAGGAGGCATTTGTAAATCTGTTTCTAAATCCTATTAAAACACCAATGAAAATCAGCAAAACTGGCCAAGTAAAAAACCAGTCTGGCAAGAATAACATATCGAGTTTGGCTAATAAAAGAAGGACACCGAGAAATACAATTGAGAGTCCTGTTAAAAGTTGGCTATTAAGTCCTTTCATATATTAAAGTTTAAAAAATCAAACGGTTTATACTGCTCAAAACTACTGTATACGCCTCAATGGCATACTACCGTTGATGTAAAAAAATCAAGAACTAGAAACACTAGAAGCTTGACCATGATAAAAATTGGAATGAAGTATCCGTTCATCAATATCAGAAGCTAGGCCTATGCCTGGAGGCAGATCAAGAACTGGATCCTTGTCAGGCCATGGTTCACCCCCACCTCCATGATCATCGTCTCCACGATCTGTACGACCATACCCTTTACGAGAACTCCGTATTCTATAAAGCATGTACAGCATAATACTGTATAGCGAAAAGAAAACAATCCAAAGCATGACACCCATAGAATAAGCAAAGTAATAAAGTTATCAACACATACCAATAAATAGGGCAACTATTATTTAAAAATCAATTGGGACAAAGAAAGAGCCTTTGAAAAAGATCAGTGTCTGTAAAATTTTACTCTAGTTTTGACCAATGATTTTTCGTGCTATCCTACTTTTCTTCTGGCTTGGAGTTTCTCTATGTTTCTCAACTTCATCTTTTGCTCAAGTTCAAAAAGATACCATTCGATCATGGGGGAAAAATCAATTACGATACAGAGATGGAATTTGGCTTGTAACCGACAAAAAAGGAAATGTGGCCTCAACTCTCAGGTTTACAGGAGTAGAAACCATCAAAACCAATCCTAAGTCGAAGCCCCTGTTTCTATTAAGTGATTACGGGTCGATAGCCTTGGCCGACCATAGAGGCCGAGTACTTACAGCGCATCAATTCACCCGAATTGATGTATTTAGTCCCTTATTGCTTTCCTATCAAACGGTTGAATCTGGCCCATTGCAGGGCCTTGTGGATTTAAAAGGTCAAATACTTCAGCCTGCCATCTATTCTTATTTTTTGCAAGACAGCATGATGAACGGTATCCGTACCTACAAGCCTTCAGATGACACCGAACCTAGTCAAGGATTGATCAGCTTTGAAGGAAAGATATTGTTGCAGCCAAAGTATAAGCACCTACACTTTAGAGATGCATTCATAATTCCAGAAACTCCAGATGGTAAAAAAGGCTGGTTTGATATAGCTGCTCAGAGATTATTGCTTCCGGCATCTATGGACAGCATAGGTCCACTGATTGATGGATATGCAAGAGTTAAAGTTTTTGAAAATTGGGGAGTCATCAATTCAAAAGGCCAAATCATATTGCCCCTACACTATCAAAGTCTTTTTCTGGTAGGAAATGGAAGAGTGCTCGCTACCACGCATCCGGGGTGGATTACTTCCAGTTCAGACACACTTTTTTATAAGGAAGTGTATCCACTTGGAGAGCATTACTATCGTATTCAAGGTGCGAAAGGGAGCTATTTGCTTAATGAACGTGGCGATACGCTTTCTGGACCATGGGAGAGTATAGGGCATTTGCAAGAAGGAAGCTTTTGGATACATCATCAGGGTCAAATTTTCAGAATTGACACACTTGGG